>CAUJII010000255.1 GCA_963205035.1 Spirochaetota bacterium | reverse complement strand
TTGATGAGCTTCTCGCTCAAGATGTTGACGACCTTGAGCGCCAAGCCCGTCGCCTTGCGAGGGACAATCCCCTGCCAGCCTAAATAAGGAGGAAAGAGACCGATAAAGCGCAACGGATAGAACATCATCTTGAGCGCGGCGACGTTGGTGAGCCACCCGATGAAGCCGTATGTTACCGGCATGAAGAGGATGCCGATGAGTTCCGCGTTGTGTTCAAACCATTCCATGGGGGGAAATTCAATCCGGCAATGTGGCGAAAAGTGAATCTTTATTCATTTTTCGCATTCGCACACTAAAGCGCGAAGCTCAGCGCGAATCCCAACACGACTAACTACCCATCACGCGGACAAGCTGCACCATTTCGGGCTCGACCGCCCTCACACCTTGCGTCGCTTCCATAAGATATGCAGGCACGATGTGTCCGCCACGCATCGCGGTAAAAATTCCCGTCATGCGGTTCTTCAAAAACCGCACAGCAGCTTCGCCCATACGCGACCCCCAAATGCGGTCATAGGACGTAGGGGAGCCGCCGCGTTGGATGTGTCCCAAGACAGAAACGCGGATATTCATCCCGAGTTTGGGCCGCAAGACTTCGGCCCAATGGAATGCGGGCGACTCTTCTGCCGCAACCACTGCCTTGACCAAAGGGTCGGGTGAAGCAGCGCGTACTTCTTTTGCATGGTCGGTGTCTTTCGACGCGCACGGCGCACCCTCGGCAACGACGACAATCCCAAACCGCTTGCCTTTCTTGCGGCCTTCTTCGAGCCGAGTCACAAATGTTTCAACATCGAGCTTCTCTTCGGGAATAATAACGTCTTCAGCACCCGATGCCAGTGCGACAGAAAGAGCGATTTGTCCTGAACTGCGGCCCATCACTTCAACGAAGAAAATACGCCCATGCGAGAGCGCCGTATCGCGCAGCTTGTCGATCGCCTCGACTGCCGTCTGCACTGCAGTGTCGAACCCGATGGTATATTCTGTGCCTTGGATGTCGTTATCGATGGTGCCGGGGATTCCTACCACTTGGCCTTTATAGGTTTCGCTCAAAGCCATGAGGCCGCGAAACGAACCGTCGCCACCGACAACGCAGAGCGCGTCAACGGAATGTGAGTTTAGAACCTCCGTCGCTTTCTTGAGGCCCTCGAGGGTTTGAAATTCTTTCGAGCGTGCGGTGCCTAAGAAAGTACCGCCTTGGTTGATGATGCGGCCCATGTCGCGGCTGGTGAGTTCGCGGATGTCGTTCGCGAGAAGGCCCTCGAAGCCGTTTCTTATTCCGACGACTTGGTATCGCTCCCAAAGTGCCGAGCGCACGAATGCGCGCATTGCGGCGTTCATTCCTGGTGAATCCCCCCCTGAGGAGAGGATTGCAACGCGTTTATCTTCAGCACGATTTCTCATGGCGGTATTTTGTAATAACTATTACACACGTTCAATCGAAACGTGGGCGCCTCTTTTCGACAATCGAGCGCAGGCCCTCTTGCGTGGTGGGGCTTGTCATATAACGCGCTAATTCGGCAGCGTCTGCGTCTCTCAGTTGGTCGAAAAGAGCGCGGTAAGGCTCTTTCATCGCCCGTTTCATTCCCACCAAGACCTGCAATGGGCTCTTAGCGAGTTTTTCGGCAAACTTGACTGTTTCTGTGAGTAACTCCTCATTTGGGTAAATTCTATCGATAAGGTGGATTTCTAACGCTTCGGGGGCTTTGATCGATTTGCCGGCAAAAAGAATGTCACGCGTCGCTGTAAATCCAACGAGGTCTTTCATATAGTGCGCCGTGTACGCGGGAAAATTCATGCCCAGGAGGGCTTCGGGAAAGCCAAAACGCGCCCCATCGCTTGCCATAAACCGCCAATCGGAAAAGAGCGCAAAAACGGCACCGGCCCCCATTGCGTGCCCGTTGAGGCATGCGATAATCGGCTTTTTGAAATAGAAATAGTTACTCGCGGTGAGGTTTACGAGCTTGCACACGCCGTGGTTATATTCATAGGATTTATCTAAAAAAAGCGCGGGTTCAAATCCGTTAGAAAAATACCCCGTGTCGTTACCGGTAATCACGACGACACGCACGGAGTCGTCTGCTTCGAGCGAAGTGAATATCTTCTGAATTTCGTCAAAGCTATCGCCCGTGAGCGTGTTCGCCGCATTATGCCGAATGCGGATAAGTGCGACTTTATTTGCTTTTGTGATTTCGAGTGCCATCGCATCGACCTCAGAATTTCTCGTAAAGGCCCGAGTTTTGAACCTGTGGCTCAGCCCCGTCTTTCGGTAGGGCTCTTGTCGCATGCGGTTCTTTCGCCGCCGCTGGCTTTGTCTCCACTGTGGGAGTAACTTCTCTTACAGGACTTTTGTGTGTCGCGACGCTCTGAGAGTGCGGTTTTGTCGCCGCTAAAGGGAGTGTGTTGGCTTTTGCGCCAAAGCGAAAAAATTTTAGATTATCAAGAAGCACTGCCGTTTGTGAACTCATTTGTTCGGCAGTTGCCGCGAGTTCTTCTGCGGCAGACGCAGTCTGCTCTGTCGTTTGGTTGAGCCGTCCCATACTTTCGCTAATTTGCTTTGCAGCCTGGTCTTGCTCTTCCGATGCTTTGCGGATTGCACCGACTTTCTGTGCGGTTTGACCCATGCCGTCGGTAATCAAAGAAAGCGACGACGCGGCGTTTTCTGAAATCGCGGCACTCTGGTGCACGAGAGCTTGAATCTGCTTTGCCGCTTGTCCGCTTGTTTCGGCGAGTTTCCCGACTTCTGTCGCGACAACCGCAAAGCCGCGTCCGTGCTCGCCCGCGCGTGCGGCTTCGATTGTCGCGTTCAAAGCCAGGAGGTTTGTTTGCGAGGCAATCTCTTGCACAATTTGAATGCGTTCAGAAATTTCTTTCATCGAATCGACAGCCTGCATGACGTTCTCAGTGCCCAACTGGGTGTTCTTAACGGCAGTCACTGCCGTCTTGTCGGTTTCGACGGCGTTCTGTGCATTGCTTTGTATAAGGTTCGCCATCTCGCCTAAAGCGGCACCGGTTTCTTCAACGTGGGCCGCTTGGTCCATCGCACCATTGTTGAGCATCTCAGCGGTCGATGCGACCTGGTCTGCCGCGAGCGATATTTCACTCGCGCTGTCGTGCACTTGCTGCAAAACCGTGCGCAGTTTTATCATCATCACATTGAGAGACTTCAGAAACATACCGATTTCATCTTCTGACGTAATTTCAATCGAGGTTTCCAAATTTCCTTCGGAGAGATTTTGCGCAAGAAGAAGCGACTTGTCGAGAGAAACCATAATCTGCTTGAAAACAGTCAAACCGGAAACAAGCGCGAGAAGAAGCCCCAATGCAGTCAAAGCGAATGTGAGAATTTGTTTGAAGACAAGCACAGTTTTTCTCTCTTGGAGTTCGGCCTGCAACCGGTCGTTGACTCCCACGGCGAGTGCGCGCAATGCATCGATATAATTTGTGCAAATGGCGTGGTATTCCTTTGCGCGTTCGGCGGAGCCGATTTGGTTTCCGCGAAAAAGACGCAAACGTTCCGCTTCAAACGCTTTGCCTTGCGTCTCGACTTCTGCAAAAAGTTTGTCGAAAGCTTCTTTATGTTCGGGCAAATATTGGAAGACGCGCATCTTATTCGGCTGGATGTCTGCCGTGCGGTGTGTTATAATTCCGAAATTAAAAAAGAGTTCATTGATAAGAGTGTCGTCTTTACTTTGGTCTATGAGAATCGAGCTGCCGAGGCCTCGGCTGAAACCGACCGCTTCGCTTGTTACAGCAAGAATTTTGAGCGATAACTCCATGAGGTAGTAAGGCCCACCTTCTGGTTCGAGATAGAGGCCCGAGTTATTTGCGACCAAAGACTCAAAACTCAAGAGGTATTGGTTGAACCCGTTGTGTAAACGAAAGAGACTTATTTTTTTTGTATTGATTGGCGTGGCTAAGAGCGCATCGAGTTTTGCTTTGAGGTCTTGAAGCTGCGTGTTAATTTGCAGAGGGTCGTTCTTGTCTATGTGATAGCTCTCCATCGCCGCAAATGCCTTCTTGATCGCTTCGCTTTCGGCAGCGATACTCTGCACCGTGTTTCCACGCGCAGAATTCAAAGCGACGAAACCGCGCCGTCTTTGCGAATGGTAGAGCATTTCTTGCAGTGGTTGGATGTATTGCATCCCCACTTGTTCTGTTTTTGTTTGACTCACCAATGCCGAGGTGGTGAGATAAAACTGCGCAGTCAAATAACTTAACGGCAAGAGCATCAGAAATGCGATGAGCAGAACCTTTTGTCTTATTTTAAGGTGGTGTAGAAAAGAGAACATCGTTTTATTATCGGATGGACGGTCGCCGAGACTGAACTTTTCTCTGAAATTCGCTCGAAAAACGCGCCCGCACCTCGAAAAACTCCCTATTCGCTCAGCAAGTAGCTAATTTCCTCGCGGCCAATACCGCCCGTCTCAGCACTACCGTTTTCTAAGAGCGCGTTGAAGAGTGTGCGTTTCTTTTCTTGCAGCATCAACACTTTTTCTTCTACCGTCTTTTCTGTCACGAACTTATACACAAAGACCTTACGTTTTTGGCCAATGCGGTGTGCGCGATCGGACGCTTGGCTTTCCACCGCTGGGTTCCACCAGGGGTCGAGGTGAATTACGGTGTCAGCCTGCGTCAAGGTCAACGCCGTGCCACCCGCCTTGAGGCTAATCAAAAAGAACTGATTTTTGCCTGCCTGAAAAGTTTCGACAAGCGCTCGCCGCTTCTTTTCGCTCGTTTGGCCATCGAGATATAAGGGATTAATCCCACGGCTCTCGAGTAGCTGCTGTGCGACACGCAACACCGAGGTAAATTGACTAAAAATCAGAACACCCGACGCGCTCTGTTGCAATTCGTCGAGCTTGTCGGCCAGATATTGCAGTTTGCCCGAGTGCATTGGATTCGGTGCTTCTGATTCGAGATACGGGTGGCAGCTTATGCGGCGCAGGTTCATGAGATGACGCAGCATTTCCATGAGCGGGTTGCCGTGAGAAAGCGAACCCATGTGAAGTACGGCCAGGCGCCGTGCGGCTTCGTAAACTTTCGCCTGCTCGTGCGGCATGGGAATTTTTACGACGATCTCATTCTTGGTGGGTAAATCGGAAAGTACCTGCGTTTTTGTTCTGCGCAACAGGAAAGGCGCAACCTTTCTTTGTAGTGTTTCCATGTTTTCGTAAGTGCTTGCACCCGCGTAGTAAAATTTGAAAGTTTTGAGAGTACCCAGGTAGCCGGGAAAGAAAAGATCAAAGAGCGCCCAAAGATCGTCGAGACGGTTCTCGACGGGTGTACCTGTGAGGCATAAAATCGACCTCGCTTGGATGCTACGCAGTGCGATGGCGTTTTGCGTTCGCGCGTTCTTAGCGAATTGCGCCTCGTCGATAAATACAAGCGAAAATTTAATGTCGAAGAATTTATCCATATCGAGAGAGTACGTTGCGAATGTTGTTACAATGACATTCGATTGGAGCGCGTCTTTGAGGTTTCGGCCACCACTGTGCCAGCGATAGCAAGCGAGGTTGTCGCTAAAGCGTTCGATTTCACTCTGCCAGACACCCATCGCGGCGACCGGACACACGACGAGAAAGCGCGCCTTCTTGTCGACCGCAGCGATGATAGACATGGCCGCTATTGCTTGCACTGTTTTACCGAGCCCCATGTCGTCTGCGAGAATACCGCCCATTGAAGACTTATAGAGCTTCATGATGAATGCGACACCAACCTGTTGGTACGGTCGCAAGACGGCACGAAATCCTTTGGGGAGTTCAATGCGCTCAATCGGTTCTTTGATAAATTTTTTGAATTTCTTAATCGCTGTCTTGGCGCCTTTCTCAGTGCGCAGTTCTGTGTTGAAATGTTGTTCGAGACTCACGAGTTTCGCGTATGAAATTTTTTCGACTGCACCTTCGGGTGTGGGTTTAAGTCCAATCCCTGCGAGCGAGTTGAGTAGCTCGCCGAGTCCGCTGGCCTTAATCGAAAACCAGCGTCCGTTTTTGAGCTCCAAGATGTCTTCTTTCTTGCGGTATGCTTTTAATATTTCTTGGACGTCTGAAGCGTCGAAACCCTCGACTTCGATCGCGCCTTCAAACCAATCGATGCCCGACGCGTCACCTATTTTGAAGATGGCTCCCGTTTGAGAGAAAACTCCCGAGATGCTCGAGTGGATGCGAATCACCGTGCCGCTCAATTTCTCTCGTGGAATGATTTTATTCAGGTACTCTGCATACCGCGTGCGGGGAACTTTGACGCGCCCTATAACGGGTA
>CAUJII010000254.1 GCA_963205035.1 Spirochaetota bacterium | reverse complement strand
GGTTCGATGAGGTTTGCCGCAGCAATCGAGAAGTGACTTGCCGCTCCACCCAAGACGCGTTTTTTTTCGCCAAAAGGTGTTTTAATATCGTCAAAGGCAACCGAGCCAACTACAAGCATTCGCATTGGGTGAAAAGCGAACACCTCATCACACTGTAAAGAGGTTGTGGACCTTATCTACGGGGTCCTGCGCGCTTCGATAAGCTTCACCAAAAATGCAGAGAGAAAATAGAGACCCATCATGGGAATCAGAAGCGAAAGCATAGCGAAGACATCCGGCGGCATGACCACAATCGAAAAGAGACAGAGCACAACAATGGCGTGCCGCCAAAATTTGAAGAAGAGTTTACTTGAGAGAATTCCCATCGACCCTAAAATCACAGAGACGACGGGCAGTTGAAAACTTAGCCCGAACGCCAAATGGAAGCCCGTAAAAAACGAGAGATAATCGGTGATTGTCAAATTGACTTCGGGGCGAATAAAATCCCCCGGAGCAATTTGGATTGCAGGGGGCAGCCATTGAAAGACCAAGAAATTGACGACTGTCTTCCAAGTCACAGTGCGTGCGAAAAAAACACCTCCCCAAAATAAAATTACAGACGCCAAGAGAATGATACTTCCCCAACGCCTGATGTGCCTCGAAAGAGCGGGGGTCACAAAACGCCACAACTCGAAAATAATCATTGGAAAGCTCAGAATGAAACCCGACAACAAAAGAATCTTGAATTCAATCGCAAAGTTATCGCCCAAACGCGTCGTCATAATTTTGACCGGGGGCATTCCAGGCTCGCGTGATTTGCGCACGAGCTCGGCGATGGGTCCCATGAGAAAATCCCACACTTCCGCATAAAAAATATAGCCCACGATAGAAAAAAGAACGACCCAAAGAGCGATGCGGAATAGCCTTTTGCGGAGTTCCCCCAAATGCTCGGCCATCGGCATATAGCCTTGCTCGCGTCTGAGCCTCTTGAGGTCGATATTGGCAGCCTGCCTTTGCGGTTTCTCGTGCTCTTGGTCGAGGGGCATCTAAGGTAATTCCTGCTTTATTACAAAGTACTCTGCGACCATGCTCTCGATAATTTCTTTGGCGGGACGGATGCCTTTAATCTGCGCAACTCCATGCCCGGCCGACCAAATTTCTTTCCACGATTTGGCGTCGACGGTAAGCCCTGTAACGGGTGAAAAATTCGGATCGAGTTTATCGAGCGAACGCTTGAGCCAATTTGCGGGGATTCCGGAAATCTTGGGCGTGTAGATTATTTCCTCAGGCCCAGAATCGACGAGCATTTGTTTGTAATCATCGTAAGCCTGCGCTTCGAGACTCGCGATAAGACGCGTGCCGACATAGACCGCATCAGCGCCGAGTGCAAAGGCTGCGGCCATTTGCGTGCCGCCTGAAATTGCGCCCGATGCAACCACAGGCACTTCGGGTATTTCTTCTTTAAGATATGGGATAAGCGCAAAGGGACTAATTGCTCCCGCGTGCCCCCCTGCCCCCTGCGAAACGGCAATCAACGCGTCAGCACCCGACTTTGCAACTATCTCTGCGTGACGTAACGTCGTGACGTCGCAAAAGACTTTTACACCTTGAGATTTTGCTTCTTTAATTATAGAACGCGGCGAACCAAGCGAAGTGATGAGAAGCTCGACTTTGTTTTCCATACAGATTTCAAATTGTTCCATCCATTTAGGGTTATGTTCTTTGTGTAGGATGAGGTTGATACCGATGGGCTTATCTGTCAATGAGCGAATTTCTTGAAGTCCATGCCGCAACTCGTCTGTCGTTCGATAATTGAGCGCAGGCATTGCCCCCAACCCACCTGCGTTTGAAACGGCGGCGACGAGCTTGGGGTAAGACACCAAGAACATCGGCGCACCTATAATGGGATAGTCTATCCCAAGCATGGTCGAAATGCGAGTTTTTATCGGCATGAGAGAAACTTTGTTCGTGCGTCAGGGCGTAAATGGATTCCCCTACTTAAGGTGGGGATAAATCAGGGGGTTCTTAGTCTTTGCAAAAAATTTTGTCTCAAAGGCTTTAGAAAATCACGAGCGCCGGCTTTTCCTGTTAGAAAAGCCTCGCATAACGGTTTGCAACCTGCTCGTGATTTTCATGGGTATTCATCCTAAGATACCACAAAATTTTTCGCCGTGGCCCCACCTGATTTATCCCACACCCCCCCTACTTAAACACCGCACCCGTGCGCATGAGATAAAATGCCTGCACGCTTTGAACGAGAAGAGCGGTGATAAGCCCTGTCAGTGTGACCTTCTCCTCGAGAGTAATTTGCTTATCGAGAGCTGCTTTGCGGAACTCATTCACAAGATTTTCCATCGCATGCTGCAAGTACTGCTTGTTCCAGGTCTCAATCGAAAAATTCGTATTCACTTCGTTCACGTTCATCTTGCCTTTCACAATAAAGCCGTCTTTACCGGCATTGACTTCGATGTCTTTGTCGAAAAGAGACGTGTGGGAGTTATCGTAGAGACGCAGGTACATTGCAGCGAGATCCCGGATGAGCTTGTGGAGTATGTCTACCAAATTCGCTTTTTCCTGCCCCAAAAGCCTTTGATCTTCGTACATATACTTGCGAATCAGAAACTCGATTTGATTCGCCGAACTATTCACCTCGGCAAGAAGAGGCGCCAACTGCTGCTGCTTGTAATCGACAAGGAGGGTGTCGCTAAAAATAAACGCGCCATTTTTGCGCACTTCGAGAACTTGGTGTGATTTTGACATTGAATCTTCCGAACCTCCGCATTTTTGGTGACGCGCCGCTTTGAAAAGTATAATTTACCGCAATGGCAACCGGCGTACGCCAAGACGAAGACTTTGATGTGCTCACGAGGGCCAAGAAACCCTCGCTCTACAAAGTTATCCTGCTCAACGACAATTATACCACAATGGAGTTTGTTGTGTTTATTTTACAAAAATACTTTCAAAAAAATGAAGCAAGTGCAAAACGGATTATGCTCGACGTCCACAACCACGGTAGCGGCGTTGCCGGGGTTTACCCTCGTGAGATTGCAGACACCAAAGTTAAGCAAGTCATGTTGCATGCCGAAGAAGAAGGTTTTCCACTCGCTTGCAAATCTGAACCCGAGTAACTATGGCCAATAGCATCGACAGAATACTTCACCACGCCCTCGACATTGCGCTCCACCGCAAGAATTCGATCGTGACTTTCGAGCACATGCTCCTCGCAATCACAGAAGACGACGAAGGCCGTGCAGCGCTCAGCAAGATGCGGTGCGATATTAAATTGCTCCGCCATGATCTTGAGGAACATATCGAAAGTTTCGACAAAGACTTAGGTTCAGACGCCACTATCGCCGAGAGTGCGGCAGTTTCTAATTTTCGCGAGCGTATACTCGTGCAAGAGATGTTTTTTGAGCACCGCAAAGCGACGCTGACCGACATCTTTGACGGTATTTTTAGGCAGCAAGATTCATTCGCAGCTTACTTTCTCGAAAAGCAAGGACTCACCCGTGGCAATGTCTTGCGCTATCTCACGCACGGCATCGCCCCTTATGAAGACGAAAACGATTTAGACGACGAAACAGAGCCGAACCCAAGCGACGAAGTGCCAGCCTCGAAAGAAGTGGAACGCATTCTCAAATCTTTCACCACCAACATGACTGCAGAGGCGGCAGCGGGTAAATACGACACGCTCATCGGACGGGAGGATGAGATTAACCGCACAATGGAAATTCTCTGCCGCCGCAACAAGAACAACGCGCTCCATGTCGGCGAACCCGGCGTCGGCAAGACGGCGATTATGCGTGGGCTGGCGCAAAAGCTCGTCGCAGACAATGTTCCCAATAAACTCAAAGGCTTTGAAATCTATTCGATCGATGTTTCGTCGTTAGTCGCGGGGACGCGATTCCGTGGCGACTTTGAAGAAAGGATGCAGTCGATTATTAAAGCTCTGAGCGCCAAGAAAAAAGTGATTCTCTACATCGACGAGATACACCAAATCGTCGGAGCGGGCGCAACGCGCGGCGACAGCATGGATGCCGCCAATATGCTAAAACCCGTTTTGACGCGGGGTGACATGCGCTGTGTCGGAGCGACAACGCACGAAGAATACCGCCGGTACTTTGAAAAAGACCGTGCCCTCTCGCGCCGTTTCCAGAAGGTCGACATCAACGAACCATCAAGAGACGACGCATTCAAGATTCTCTTGGGACTCAAAAGTCTTTACGAAGACTATCACCATGTGACATACAGCAAAGAAATTTTACGCCGCGCCGTCGACCTCTCGGCGGAACATCTGAACGATAGGTATCTGCCCGACAAGGCTATCGACGTTATCGACGAAGCGGGTGCCTCACTCAATCTCTATAAGCCCCACCAGCGAAAGGTCTTAGAAAAAGACCTGCGTACAATCATCTCTCGTTTGGCGAATGTCAACATTGAGACATTCCAAACGACAGAAAGCGCAAAGCTTACCTCCATCGCTGAAAACCTCAAAGCAAAAATTTTCGGCCAAGACGAGGCCATTGAAAAAATTGCGCGCGCGATTAAACGCCACCGTGCGGGTCTATCTAACCGCCAGAAACCGATTGGCAGTTTTCTCTTCACGGGCCCGACGGGTACCGGCAAGACAGAGCTAACCCGGCGCGTTGCAGAAGAAATGGGGGCAGAACTTATCCGCTTCGACATGAGCGAATATATGGAGAAGCATTCGATCTCTCGCCTCTTGGGTTCTCC
Source organism: Spirochaetota bacterium (assembly GCA_963205035.1). Classification (GTDB taxonomy): domain Bacteria; phylum Spirochaetota; class Leptospiria; order Turneriellales; family Turneriellaceae; genus Turneriella. Next base: position 3,010 of record CAUJII010000254.1, on the reverse strand, counting down.
TCCAGGGTATGTAGGTTTTGAGCAAGGGGCGCAACTGACCGACCAGATCCGCAAGCACCCGCGAGCGGTTCTGCTCTTAGACGAAATCGAAAAGGCGCACCCCGATGTTTTTAATACACTCTTGCAAATTATGGATTATGCGACCGTCACCGATGCAACGGGAAAAAAGGCGGATTTCCGCCACGTCCTTTTAATCATGACCTCTAACGCTGGTTCTTCTGAACTCAACACCGCGCGGATTGGTTTTGAAGATAAGACAAAGGGTGCAGGCCATGTGAAAGCTGCGCTCAAAGGTTTTTTCACGCCGGAGTTCTTGAACCGCCTCGACGACGTGGTCGTGTTCGACCGCTTGGACGACCGCGTGCTCGACAAGATTGTCGAAAAAAATCTGCAGACGCTCAATAACGAACTTGCTGAAAAAGAGATCCGTGTCGAGTTGACTGCCAGTGCTCGGAAATATCTTGCAGAGAAAGGTTACGACCCGATTTTGGGCGCGCGCCCTATGGCGCGTCTCTTCCAAGACACGCTGCGGGACCTCGTCACAGACGCGATCATTGCCGGCACGATCACAGAAAAAGCGACGGTAACGATGGGCCTCAAAGAAGATAAGCTCATCCTCGAAAGCGCCCAGACAGCGCAAAAAATCAAAAAATTGAAACCAAAGAAAGCGTTACAGGGTCACTCGAAGTAAATGCTCCGTATCTTTATCTTTAAGCTCGTCCTTGTGACGATAGCGCTTCTCATTCTCGTACTCGAAATTCATATCGGTAAGAAATTAGCGGCACGCCTCCGTCCCTTACGTTCATTCAAAATCCTCAAGAGAGCATACCTCGTATTTATTCTTGGAGGACAAAGCGTCATGTTGCTCGCAATTTTTTATCCTGGACGGGGGCCCGAGACGACGTTGCCGCATTGGTTTCAGCCGCTCTATGGAAGCCTCATGGCGATTAACTATGCGCACGCCGTATGGCTTGTGCCGTTTGGCCTCATGGCTCTCGTCATGTTTTTGGTCAAGAAAGCATACGCGCGCAAAAGCTCTGCACAAGGCATTGCAGAAACTTCGACGGCTGAAAACGAAGAAGGTATTACACGGTGGGATTTCTTAAATAAAAGTGCGGCGCTTTTTGGCTTTGCGGCAAACTTTCTGCCCACGGTAACGAGCGTTGGGGCGATTAGTGGAATTTTTCTGGGCTCGAAAGAAATTGTTACGATGCCAAAAGAAATCCACATACGGTCGCTCCACGACGATTTGAAGGGCGTCAAGATAGTCCAGATTTCCGACATCCACGTCGGCACTCTCATCGGCGAACGCTACCTCGGTTTCACGTTAGATCTGATTAGAAACGCAAAGCCCGATTACATTGTCGTTACGGGCGACATCATCGATTCGAACAATGTCTTTCTGCCCGTCGCCGCACGGTACTTCCGTGCAATCGAGCAAATTGTGCCGCAAAGAAAAAAAGGTCCACCGCGTCTCTTGGGTGTTTTGGGGAACCACGACCTCATCGATGACGGAGAGGCGGTTGCAAAGGGTCTCACCCAAGCAGGTCTAAAAATTTTACGTAACAGCAGTGTGACAACAACACGGGGGCGTGGCTCTTTGCAAATAGCGGGTTTAGACTACCCAAGAGATATGAGTTCGCGCTTTTCTATCATGCAAAATTATTTCGCGCAAACACAAGCGTCGTTAAAGCGAGAGATACCACTTGTCGTTCTAAACCACCACCCATCGGACTTTGAATTTCTAAAAACACAAAGAGTCGACCTCGTGCTTTCGGGGCATACGCATGGCGGACAAATCAACTTCTCTGAAGATAGAAACTCACCGCTCAACGCGACGACGTATATCTATAAGTATTACATCGATCATTATAGCGAGGCGGCGTCTCAGCTTTACGTCAACAGAGGGTTAGGGCATTGGTTTCCGCTACGCATCCATTGCCCGCCGGAGATTACCGTCTTGACGCTGGTATAAATACTACATCGCAGAAAAAACCCAATAGAGAACAACCAGCAGAAGGCCTACGAGGACGACACCCACGGCGACTTTCGTCATTTGCTTATTGTCGACGTTCTGGCGTCTTTGGTTGCTCGCGGCTTCGGCGCGGCTCTCTTTCGTATTTTGGCCGCCGCCATTTTCTGCCGTTCGCACGAGAATATTTTGTTCTTCCAGAATGCGCCCATAGACGCTCTCTTTGAGTTTGCCGACGAGCTCCAACCCCTTGCCTGTCGAGGCGATGCTCGTGATTTCAAAAGGCGTCGAGCGGATGAATCCACTTTCGGTGCGCAACCCAGCACCATCAATAAAAGAATTAGCTTGTTCTGTTTGCGGCAGGACGCGGATCATGATTTTTTCACCGACGCGCAACGCTTTCACATCTTTGCCATGGATAGGGTCGAGGTCGAGCTTAACCGGAAGGTATATACCTCCCATTTGAGGATTCTGAGCGTCGGTTGCGCCTTCCGCGGCTTCATTGGCGTCGTTCAATGACGCTTTTTCGACCATTGCTTCCAGATGAAACTCGTCGTCTTTGATCACGCGACGGTAGAACGAGCTTAGAACGAAATCGATGTCGTCTTGCTTCGACGATTTCACAGCCTTGACGAGATCTGCGTAGTACTGCTTGTCGGACGTCAAATTCTTGAGTTTTGCTTGGAGCTCCAACGTAATCGACTGCGCATAGCGTTTCTCGTATTTTCGTTTATTGACGTGTTCTTCGTACTTTTTCCACGAATCTGTGGGATTTAGAGCATTATACAAGTCTTGCCCTGTCGCGACGACGATATTTGCAGCGTGTAGATACGAGCCTTCTTGGCTGATTAGATAGAAAAACTGCCCATAGTATCCTTGGTTTACGGCTTTGAAGCGTCCCTTGACGGCGAACACTCCATCACCCTCTAATTGTGCCATTCAGCAAAATTTACGGTTTAACCGCTTGCGTCAAGTCTTCTTTGGTTTGAAAGAGCTCAAATAGAGTATTCTCCTTGACACGCCGTCTTTTTCACGCCT
>CAUJII010000253.1 GCA_963205035.1 Spirochaetota bacterium | reverse complement strand
GAGGCGCGACGAAGAAAAGGCCAGAGCAAAAGAACGTATTTTTTCGATTCGAGACGAGTTCGGCGTGTGGGAGCCAAAGCACCAGCGCCCTGAACTTTGGCATTTATACAATGGAACACTCCACCATGGCGAGAATATGCGAGTCTTTCCGCTCTCGAATTGGACAGAGCTCGACGTGTGGCAATATCTCAAGCGCGAAGAGGTTTCGCTTCCTTCGATTTACTTCGCGCACGACCGTAAGGTGATACCCTATATGGGACAAATTTTTCCACTCTCGAAGTTTGTCGCTGTCGAAGCAGAGGATAGACTCGCGACGAAGCGCGTGCGCTTTCGCACCGTGGGAGATATGACGTGCACTGCAGCGATGGAATCCGATGCGTCGGATATAGACGCCGTTCTGCAAGAGATTCTGACAACATCGAGTGCAGAGCGAGGCGCTCGACTCGATGATAAACGTAGCGAAGCAGCGATGGAAGATAGAAAGAAAGGAGGGTATTTCTAATGCAAAATTTTTCAGAACACGAACAAGATCTGATGCGCGTTTTTACCTGCGGTTCTGTCGACGATGGAAAAAGCACGCTCATCGGGCGGTTACTCTTCGACTCCAAATCGATTTTTCAAGAACAGTTGCAGCACATCGAAGCAAAAGATAGAGTGGGCGACGGCGAACTCAACCTCGCCCTTCTAACCGATGGCCTTAAAGCGGAACGCGAGCAAGGTATCACGATAGACGTCGCCTATAAATATTTTTCGACCCCAAAACGAAAATTTATTCTGGCCGATACTCCAGGCCATGTCGAATACACGCGCAACATGGTCACCGGCGCATCGCTTGCAGATTGCGCAATCATTCTCATCGACGCCAGACAAGGCATCTTAGAACAAACGCGTCGCCATAGCTTTATCGCACACCTCTTGCGCGTACCGACGCTCATTGTTTGCGTCAACAAGATGGATCTCATCCGTTTTTCAGAAAGCGAGTTTAGAAAAATTGAAAAAGAGTTTCACAGAATTGCCGCCGATTTTTCGTTTCAAAAGACGGTTGTTATTCCTATCTCGGCTCTGAAAGGCGATAACATTGTCCATCCATCGACGGCGATGCCCTGGTTTAACGGCCAACCGCTTCTCAAAACTTTAGAAGAGACAGAGATAATTCGGAAGTGTGCGTGCGGCACGCGTTTTACCGTGCAATATGTCTTGAGACCACAGAAGACAAGCCTCCACGACTTTCGCGGCTTCGCAGGCATTTTGCGTTCGGGAACACTTTCTGTGGGAAACACCCTTCGTGTTGAGCCTTCGGGCAAAGAAGCGCGCGTGAGTGCCATCACTTATTCTGGAAAAAAGACAGAGAAAATTTTTGCAGAAGATTCTGCTATCGTCGAGCTCGACCAAGACATCGACGTGAGTCGGGGCGACATACTGACTCAATCGAAAGACAGGACTGAAAAAACTACGAGTTTCAAAACATACCTTACGCATTTAGATACGCAAGAGCTCAAGCTCAACTCCGCATATTTCTTGCAGTACGGCACACAAAGGGTGAAGGCGATGGTGAAGTCAGTCGAGAAAAAGTTGGATTTAGCCACGCTGCGGTTTGTCAATTCTGTCGGTGGCGTCGTATCTCTCAACGACATTGCCGAAGTGACGGTGAAGACAGCGCAGCCGATTCTCTTTGATACATACGACACAAACTGGGCGACTGGTGCGGGAATTTTGATCCATCCGCAAACGCACAAGACATCTTCTGCGCTCATGTTCACGGGTTTGGTGGAGTAACTATGCAAGGCCAAGTCGTTATTGTCGGTGCCGGGCCGGGAGAAGTCGAACATCTGACCCTGGGTGCTTTGAGAGAAATACACGCTGCAGACACCATCCTTTACGATGCGCTCGTCGGCGATTCTATTTTGGCGGAGTTTCCCGCCCACGCGACAACTGTCTTTGTCGGAAAGCGCAGCGGCAAACACGCTTACACGCAAACGATGATTATTTCTTTGATGATACGCCATGCTCTCGAAGGTAGACGCGTGCTGCGTCTCAAGGGGGGCGACCCTTCGATTTTCGCGCACCTTGCGAGCGAACTCGGCGCTCTGCGTGCGTTGCAAATTCCCGTGAAAGTTTTGCCGGGTGTCTCTGCACTACTTGCGGCGGCGGCTCAGTTAGAGACTCCGCTCACCGCACGGGGTGCGAGCCGACAAATTTGGATTTGCGACGGGCATACGTTCGACTTTGAAAAACAAGCGAAAGCATGGGCTGAATTTCAGGGAACGCGCGTTTTTTATATGAGTGCAGGACGAACTGCCGAAATTTCTGCCGCGCTACTGAGTGAAAAATTAGACGCCCAGACGCCGTGTGCTCTCGTCGAAAATGCAGGCTCGGCAGAAGCGCTCACTCACCGAGGCTCGCTCTTTGAATTTGCTTCGGGTGAGCTCACACGAAAAACTTTGGGGCCTGGAATTTTTCTCGTGGGGGATGTACTTCGGTTACAAGCCAATGCGTTAGATGCAGAGCTTGTCTCTTCTAAACAAAAACAGTATGCGACTGCCTCTTAGCTTCGATTTGAAAGGTCGTAATATATTGCTCGTGGGTGGCGGAAAAGCCGCCCTTGAAAAATTTACGCAACTCTCTCGTACGTCTTGCTATTTGACAATTATCTCCAAAAAATTTTCTTTTGATTTCCAGAATGCATTATCGCAAAAACACGCGACTTCAATCGAAGTTCACGAGCGCGGCTTTGATCGCCAAGACCTTGAGGGGCGCTTTATGGTTTTTTCAGCCGTAGACGATATCGAACTTGCCGAAGAAATCTACCGGCTTTGCCGCAAAAAAAATATTCTTGTCAATAGTGCAGACGATACAGAACGGTGCGATTTTTTCACCACAGCGATCGTCGAGCGCGGTAGCGTTCAAATAGCCGTTTCGACAGGCGGACGCTTTGCGGGACTTACCCGAATTTTGCGCCGCCATCTCGAGAGTCTTTTCCCCGACGAGCTCGACGCCGATTGGGAGAAGATTTTTTCTCTGCGCACGCGTGCTCTCGCTTTACAAGACATGAACGAAAAAAAATCCGTTATAACGAACATTGTGAAACAGGTCGAATCGGAGTATTTTTCGACAAAAAAGGAGTTGCCATGAAACCATTAGGCGCCGAGCCCAGCGAAGTAGAGATTATTAAAGAGAAGTCCAATTATTTGCGAGGCACGATTGCCGCTTCGCTCGCGGACTCGACAGACAAGTTTTCAGAAGAAGACAAGCAACTCATCAAGTTCCACGGCATGTACCAACAGAAAGACCGTGACAAACGCAAAGAAGGCGAGAGCGAAAAAACGACAATCTTCATGCTGCGCGGGCGCATCCCCGGAGGCCGTTTGACGGCTGAACAATACCTGGCGTGGGATCATCTCGCGTCGCGTTTCGGCACCGAGTCTTTGCGCCTCACAACGCGGCAGTCGATCCAACTCCACGGGCTCTAGAAACCTGATCTAAAAGAAGTCATGCGAGAGATAAACCGTGTGGGGTTGTCGTCGATGGGCGCATGCGGTGATGTCGTGCGCAATGTTACAGAAGCCATCAACGCCGACGCTTCGCCGCTCTATAACGAGCTTTCTGAATATACGCACACCATCGCTAACCTCTTTCGGTGGGAGTCCTCTGCTTATGTCGAAATCTGGTTAGATAATGCGCTACAAAATCCAGTCCACAGCGAGTCTATTTTTGGAAAGACATATCTCCCACGCAAATTCAAAATTGCTCTCACTGTCGCAGGCGATAACGGCGGAGATATTTACACGAACGACTTGGCGTTTGCAGCGACGCACCGAGACGGCAAGATCAACGGCTTCTTTGTTTTCGCAGGCGGCGGCCAAGGTGTGACGCACAACAAGCCGGAAACTTTTCCGCGCGCTGCAGATTTGGTGGGGCATATCAGCGCAGACGCTCTCACGCAAGTCGCCACGGCGATTGTCGGCGTCCACCGCGAC
>CAUJII010000252.1 GCA_963205035.1 Spirochaetota bacterium | reverse complement strand
GCAATTTTTTTACACTTTGAGGGCGCGGGAGAGATTCTTTCGCCGCCAGCATAGAGGATGTCTCAGATGAGTGACTAGGCGGGAACTCGCGTAAGCTATTTCAAAAAGTGATTTTTTTCGCGTTGATCGGGCGCGATGGCGTAAAAAGCGGCAAGGCGGCGCAAATTCAGGCCCGCCAGGGCCGCCCGCAGAGCGAATCGGTACGATTCGCGGAGGAATTTGTGCCGCTTAGCGCTCCGGCAGCGCGAAAAAAATCACACCAGCGAGTTCCCGCCTAGTCACATGACATCTTCCTGACATAAAAAAGACAAACCATGTTTGCGCTAACGCGACTTTCCAAACCTCCTCGACAACCATGGAAGCCTCTGGCCTTCTCGACCACTTCAGGGTTTATTCTCTCAGCATCGCCACCCACGACTTGGCGGAGCTCTCGGATTTTCCCGACTCGCGTATTTTTTACTCTTCTGTGTCTCAGACAGAGTTTCCAAAGCTTTCGGCAAAGAGTCTTCTTTATACTGCGACGTGCAACCGCATCGAGCTCTATGCCGAGTTTCACCCCGCTGAATCCATAACCAATCTCGAAGAGACGCTCTGCCAAACTTCGCCCACTTTCGCGAACCTCCTGAGCAAGAAGCCGCAAGTCTACCAAGGCTCGCTCATGCTCGAGCACATGATTTCCGTCGCGAGTGGCCTCAAGAGCTTGGCGCTCGGCGAAACGCAAATCACGGGTCAACTCAAGCGCGATGTCGGCTTTGCAAGCAAACTCGGGTGGATTTCTCAAGGCATGCAGACTCTCGTGCAGAAGGCGCTCGAAACGCAGAAGAAAATCCGCACTATGACAGGAATTTCTGAAAACTCTTATTCGCTCATGAGTCTCACCGAAGATGCGATTGACGCCCGAGGGCTTAGAGCAATCGAAGGGCTCGTCGTACTCATCGGCGCATCGCAGATGTCTGCAAAAATTGCGCGCTTTGCACTCAAGCGTAACACGGAAAAATTTTTACTCGTGCGAAAAAATTTGGACCGGCCCATGAATGCTGACTTGCAAGCACTCATCGATGCCAACCCCGATAAATTCTTGCACACGACTTTAGATGAGTTTCAAAAAAACACGCAACAATGGAAAGTGGGCGCGCTCTTCTTAGCCAGCTCTTCGCCGCAGCCGCTTTTCGACGCGGAACATTTTGATCAGCACTTTGCGAGCGGAGCGATAGACTCACGCACTCCTATCGTCGATTTATCTCTGCCACCCAACGTTTCTCAAAGAGGTGCCGAGCGCGTGGGTCGCCAACTCATCACACTCGCATCGCTCCAAGAGCTTTCAGAAAATGCTCGCGCCGACAGACTTTCTTCGGCGGTACAAGCAGCACCGATCATCCGCCGGGCTATTTATCAATTCTGGCTGGACACTCTCCACCGCGAAAATCCTGATTTAGTTCAAGCCTACCTCGAGACGAAAACACAGCAAACCGAAGCCGAATGGAAGAGGCTTGCAGAAGAAGCGCACCTGAACGAAAAGCAAAAACGCATCTTATACGATTTCTTAAAAAAAGAACAGCGACGCGCACTCTCGTCGCATAAAGAAATGATCTTAGACTTATTGGCGTCGAGCAGCAAGAGGCAAACGGGTTAGTGTCGATGGTTCCTATCACATTGGCTTCGCGTGACTCGCTCTTAGCGTTGACACAAACCATCGAAGCTGCAGAGCGTTTAGAAAAGGTGGGATTTATCCCACAAATTCAGACGATGAAAACAGCGGGAGATATTAAACTCAACGCCCCTCTTTACGAAGTGGCTCAGCAAGCGGCCGAAAAAGAGGGTCGGGCTTTTTTCACCCGTGAACTCGACGATGCGCTTATCAAGGAACATGCCGACGCTGCGGTGCACTCGTTCAAAGACTTGCCGACAGAAAATGTAAAAGGCATATCTAAACCAATCTTCTTTTCACAAGAAAAAACTAACGATACTTTGCTCTTGCGGAAAGGCACTCCCCTAACGCCCGACGGAGCAGGTCTTGTAATCGGCACATCGTCTTTGCGCCGCATGCACCAGTTACAATTCCTCATGCCGCAAGCCAATACTTTGACCTTGCGCGGGAATATTATCACGCGGCTCACAAAACTTACAGAAGGTGCCAACGGGATGAACGCAATTCTCATCGCGCATGCGGGGCTTAACCGCGTTGAAAACTTTGCACGAAAAGCCGAGGCAACGTATGCGCGTTTTTTAGACAAAGCGACGCTCGAAGCCATCCGCGCCGAGCTTCAACGCTTTGCGAACGCACTCAAACAAAATTTTCTACGGCGAGAAATACCTGAGACAATTTTTCCGACTGCGCCCGGTCAGGGAGTTTTAGCGGTGCAACTATCGGTATCTTCGCATAAAAAAATGGGAGAGAAAGTACGCAGCGCATTCCCCGAACACACGACGATTGAAGAGCGCGTCGAGTTTGAGCGCGAGGTTATGGTCGAGCTCATGGCGGGCTGCCACGCACCTTTGGGAGTTTCTGTTTTTGAAAAAGCAGACTCCGACTTGCGGCTCGCAAGCGCCTGTTATAGCCGCGTCACCACGACAAACCCCGTCACGTTTTCAAAGACCGTTTTCATCAACCGCTTCGTCAAAGCCGGCAATTCAAAACTTTCGATAGAACTTAAAGAGAAGCCGAGCAGAATCTATTGGTGGGGGCTCAGAAATCCCTTAAAGAATGCACAAAGCGCAGAGGTTCCGATTTTTTTTATTCCTGCAATCACACAAAACTTTTTGATAGACGGTGTTCCTCCCACAACAACCGACACTCTCTTCGTCGCATCGGCGGCCGTCGTGCCTTGGCTTCAAGCGCACGAGCGTGAGGCGAACTTGCCGCTGTGGACGCCCGGCGAAGAAACGGCGCGCGCTGTGAAAGAGGCTCTTCCAAAAAGTTTTATCGAGCGCGTGAGCCCGAAAAGTTTTGGCGCAGCACTTCTACTCATCGACCCCGCGCGGAGGCTCCTTTGGCTCGGCTCGAAAAATGGCGAAGAACGCGCACGCCGCGCAGCGCGCACGCGAGCGAACACCAATTTTCTGCCCGTCTATGAAAATCTCTTTGCCGAGCCGAAAACAATCGAAGAGCTCTTAGCGAATGAAAATTCTGCACGCGAAAAAGACGCAGTGCACATTCTCACCTCTGCGGCTTCTGCCTCCGTTTTTGTCGAGTGGGCAAACAGCGTCGGACTCACTAACGAGCGCGTCTTTTGCTTCGGTACATCCGCCGTCGAAGTGCTTGAAGAAGCAGCACGGCCACTTTATATGGTGAGCGACGCCCCCGACTTCGCTCTTTTCTTGCGAGAGATCGTGGGAGACCCCGCACTCATCGGCGAGCGTTGGCAAGAATTTCTAAAGGAGAAACATGAAACTTAAAGAATCAGCCCGGCTCTGGAAAGAGGCCCTTCGAATTTTTCCCGGCGGAGTCAATTCGCCCGTGCGCGCATTCCGGTCGGTCGGGGGAAATCCCATTTTTATAGACCGTGGCAAAGGAGCGTATGTCCAAGACGCCGATGGAAATTGGTACCTCGATTTTTTGAGTAGCTGGGGCCCTTTGATTTTAGGGCATGCCCCACCCAGTGTCGTGCGCGCGACAGAAAACGCTTTGAAGAAAGGCTCAAGTTTCGGCACGACAACCGCGGCCGAAGTCAAACTGGGAGATTTCATCCTTTCGCAAATACCACATCTCGAGCGCATCCGTTTTGTAAGCTCTGGTACTGAGGCTGTGATGACGGCGCTGCGTTTAGCACGCGGGGTCACCGGCCGGGCCAAAGTCATCAAATTCGAGGGTTGCTACCACGGACACAGCGACTCGCTTTTGGCGAGGGCAGGTTCGGGACTACTAACGCTCACCGGCAACATTGCCGAGTCGAGTTCACCGGGAGTCCCGCAAGAGATTGTGCAGAACACTTTAGTCCTGCCTTTAGACGACTCGAACGCACTCGAAGCCTTGCTCAAACAACACGGCGAAAGCATCGCGTGCATCATCATCGAACCCGTGCCGGCAAACGCTGGACTTCTCATACAACGCCGTGTCTTTATCGAGCACCTCTTATCGCTCGCGAAACAATACGGCATTCTTGTTATTTTTGACGAAGTAATTTCTGGGTTCCGTTTAGGCTTCTCAGGGTATGCTGGTCGCGAAAAATTTATGCCCGACCTTGTGACATACGGCAAAATTATTGGCGGGGGCTTACCCGTAGGTGCTATTGCGGGCAAAGAGAAAATCATGGATGCGCTGGCACCGCAAGGGAGCATCTACCAAGCAGGCACACTTTCAGGAAACCCTTTAGCGATGGCGGCAGGTTACGAAACTCTCAAAGAGCTTTCTGCCTCAAAAGGTGCGGCGTACACAAGACTCACGAAATTAGCGCGCCACCTCGAAGAGCTTTTCCTCACAGAAATTACTCCGCTTTTTACAGAACGCGATTGGGCGATTCGTCTCGTTGAGGAAGAATCTCTCTTCTGGTTCTCGTTCCACAAACCGGGCGACACGACTCCTGTGCGCCGCGTCGACAAGATTGAATCTTTCTCGGCGAGACTCTACAAGCACATCTTCAACGCAATGATTGAGCGAGGGGTCTACCTTGCACCGTCTGCGTATGAAGTGGGATTTCTAAACACCGCGATGCGCAAACGCGACATCGAGCATTTCATCGAAGCTCTGCAAAAGTCGATCCGCAAGCTACCAAAAAACGAACGCACAATGGCATGAGCGTACAGAGACAAAAAAAGAAACTCTCTCGCATCTCGTTTTTTTCCGGCACCACGCTTGCGATGGCGTTTTCTCTTTTGTCGGTCGTAGGTCTTCTTGTTTGGTGGCAGAACTTGCTCGTGAGACACCTCGAGGTGCAGTACCACTTCTTCGCGTCGCAAGTCATTCCCGACACGAACGCTTCGGAACCTTTGCGTCGTCTCATCCACGACCAGGATAAAAAACTCGCGCAGCAAATTTTTCCCGACTCGAAGAAAGGCGTCGCCGTCGACGACGCAATTCGCCTCATCCGCGAGCGCCTTGAAAACCGCAAGAGCATGCTTCTCTATGAGAGCACTTTTTTTATCGTGCTTCTGCTTTCGGGTCATCTCTTTTTTGTGTATATTTACTTTAGAGAACGTATGCGGCGCAACTTGACAGAAGAAACAATCCTCCTTGCGACGCATGAACTGCGCCAGCCTTTGCAGTCGTTATCTCTGGCTCTCGAAATGGTCGGCCGCACTGCAAAAGGCGCGAGCCAAAAAGCGATTGCGCACGGGCTTCAAGACATCCACCGGTTGGGCGAGCATGTGCGTTGGTTGGCGGACGCCTTCACGGCGGAAAATACCATTAAAGAAAGATTCCGCACAGCAGATTTTTCAACTTATCTAAAGAATCTTTTGAGCGAAGAATTTTCGCCCGAAGACAATTCGCGATTACATGTGGGATCCATCCCACCCCACGAATTTAAGTTCACATTGCCCGAGTCGCGTTTACGTTTCGTGCTGCGCAACCTCTTAGAGAATGCGCTGAAATATGCCGAAGGACAAGTAGTCCTTTCGCTCTCTATGAAACGCCACAAACTCATCTTGCGTATCAGCGGCAGAGGTGAAGCACTCCCCCGCTCGAGTTTTAACAAACTCGGAAATATTTTTTTTCGCTCGCCCTCAAGAGAGGTACAAAACAAATCGGGGTTTGGTTTGGGGCTCTATCTTTGCGGACGCATTCTTTCCAGAGCGCATGGAAAACTCACCATGGAAAACGATAGCTCGGGGCTCACCACGAGCGAAATAACTTTGAGGACGTTATGAGTCGAAGGAACAAACACATTGCGATCGTCGAAGACGACGATAACATCCGCGAGCTTCTCGCAGAAAATTTGCGCCATTCGGGCTATCAAGTCAGCGCATACTTTACCGCAGAGCAATTTGAGCGCAAGCGCGACTTGGGTTACAACATGCTCCTCTTAGACATTATGCTGCCGGGCAAGAGTGGAATCGCACTCCTCAAAGAAATGCAAGAGAACGATTTGCAAATCCCCGTTATTCTTCTGACGGCCTCTGAGCACGAAGCGCATATCAACGCCGCATTCGATTCGGGAGCGATTGATTATATTATCAAGCCATTCAACCTGAAGCATCTCTTGCAGAAAATTGAAAATCTCTTCTTACAGTTCAAAGCTCCCGGTACGGGCGAGAACAAGAGCGACTACCTCATCGGCGCCGGACGCTTCGAGCCAGAACTTAGCCTCGTTGTGCGTGAATCGAAAGAACACAAACTCACCCCGGCAGAGGTGCAAACTCTCCAATACTTTATTCAAAACCCTAACCGCATAATTTCAAGACAGGAATTGCAGGCGGGTCTGGGGGATGAAAACTCGAACATGAGCTCGCGCAATTTGGATAACTATATTCTCAAATTCAGAAAGCTTTTTGAGAACAACCCTAAAGACCCCGTTCTCTTTGTCACTATACCACGAAAAGGATATGCGCTCAAGCGCTAACAACATGCAAGAAAACTTCAACCGCTTCGACGCCGCTATGCGCGGCATCAAAACAGACCGCACACCGATTTGGTTCATGCGGCAGGCCGGGCGCTATCTGCCCGAATACCGCGAAATACGCAAAGACCATACATTCGATCAAATGTTGGCCGACGCCGATATCGCAACCGAAATCACGCTGCAACCGATACGCCGGTTCGACCTCGACGCTGCGATTATCTTTGCAGACATCATGACGCCGCTTAAAGCGGCGGACGTCGATTTTCATTTTGACGCAGGCGGGCCGACGCTGAGCTTTGATCACACGAATAAGGCGGATTTAGAAAAGCTCGACAAGAATCGTTTTATCGAACAGCAAGGAAAACTCTCAGCATTTCTTCAAGCGATCCGTCAAACAAGAAGCGCTCTACCTAAAGACAAAGCCGTCATTGGTTTTGCCGCGTCGCCTTTCACTCTCGCAAGTTATCTCGTCGAAGGCACTACCTCGAAGACGCACAACAAAACACGCGCCGTAATGGCGGCCGATGCAAAGGCATTCGATGCGCTCCTCGCGCGAATTTCCGAAATGACGATCGAATATCTCAAGCTGCAAATCGCTGCGGGAGTTTCTGCCGTGCAACTTTTTGATTCGTGGGGCGATGTATTGTCACCTCAAACTTACTCTGAACGCATTCTCCCCCACATCGAAAAAATCGTCAGTGCGATAAATCCCACAACGCCTGTCATCGTCTATGACAAGGGCGCATCGATTCATATCGAGGTGCTTCGTGCGCTTGCGGCACGCACAAACGCAGTCGTCTCTCTCGACTGGCGCATTGCGATGGGGACTTGCCACGCAATGCGTGTGCAAGGGAACCTCGATCCGGCACTTCTCGAATCGACGCCTGAAGCTGTACGCGCCGAGACGCGTGCTATTTTGGAAGCTCGCGGCGGACGGCCGGGACACATCTTCAACTTGGGGCATGGTATTTCGCCGCAAGCGCACTTGGCGTGCGTCGAGGCGATGGTCGAGACGGTGCAGAGTGGATAATATGTAGAACCCGAAAATATTGCTTGACGACTCGACAACCCGCGAAGAGAACGCACGACAATCTACGGATTGTGTGGAGGAAAATGCGTAAAGTCCATTTAGCTTTGCTGGCGGCGACAGTGCTGCTCTTAGTTTTCAGTTCGTGTGCAAAAAAATACTATACGGTAGTCAGCGATACGACCTTGATTCAGAATCCCGCTGAACAGAAACCGGTCAAAGTCGCAGGCGGCGAGCTGCGCCGGGGTGAAGTTGTCCAGCTACTCGAAGAGAAGAGTTTTGGCGGCAAGAAATTTCTCCAGGTTCAAATAGAAAAAGTGTCCACAAAGGGCTGGATTGATGCGAGCTCTGTCAGCCAGGGGAAGATCGCAACTGCGTCGATACTGCGCGACACTGACTTCTATTCGCGTCCGAACCTCAAAAGCCCAAAATCGGGTAAGGCGAAGGCTGGTATAGTTGTCTTTGTTATCGGCCAGGAAGACAAGTTCAGCAAAGTGCAGTTTCCGGGCGGCGAAGGGTATGTTGAAAAAAATATGCTGGGTGATGCATCGGCAGTCGTGCGCGTAGTCGTAATTCCAGGTCTGGGCAAGGCTACCGTATTAGCTACTTCTACTTTCAAAAGCACAGAAGGGCGCGAAGACGAATACGATGTCCGTAATCTGTTTGACGGTTCACTCAAGACCGGCTGGTGCGAGGGTAAGAGCGACGATAATGGAATCGGCGAATCCATTACCCTGACATTTGAAAGGCCTGTAAATATCTACACGATACAAGTGGTTAACGGCCTCACAGCAAGCGAAGCGGCGTATAAAAACAATAACCGGGTGAGCGTGTTGCATGCGCAGGGCAGTACTTACGGGTCAAGTGCAATGCCATTTGAAGACAATATTCTCGACTACCAGTACGGCTCTCTGATGAGCGAATACCTTGAGGGAACCCAAGTGATATTGCGCATCGACGGAGTTCATGCCGGCAAGGTAAAAGACACCTGTATCAGCGAAATTCGCCTTACAGGCAGTGAAGTCGGTTCCTCAGGCTATGGCGGCGGTTATGGACCGTGACCCGTTTCGGTCTGTGATAAAGATGCGGAACGTATTGTTTTTTTCTCTGAGTGTCTTTGCTCTGCCTTTGTCGGCCTTTGAACCGGCAAAGGCTAAGGTTATTGCTTCTTCACTCAAGGTCCGCGATTTACCCTCTATCGGTGGTGATGTCATCGCGACTCTAAAGCGCGGTGAGATTGTCGAAGCCATTGAAGAATCAAAGCAAACGGTATATATCGATGATCAGTCTGCGAAATGGTATAAGGTTAAGCTCTCTAAAAAGAAAACCGGCTGGGTTTTCGGAGGCTATATTTCATTTGAGCTGAATCTTGAATTGGGATTGCGCTGGCAGCAAACCACGCCTTCGCAGTCAGAGTCTTTTTCCGGTGTTGCGATTGCGCCGGATGGTATCGTTTATGCAGGAACACGGAGTGGCAATATCTACATCTCGCAGAGTCAATCCCGCTGGAAAAAAATCACTCCTCAGGCTTTAGGGCTTTCTATCGGGCCAATCACGCGCCTGTTGATCGCCGGAAATACTATCTATGCAACTTCGGCAGATGCAAAACGTGGGGGCGTCTGGAAGACGAGAGACAAAGGGGCTTCATGGACACAATATACTAGCGCTCAGGGGCTGCCGAGTAATGAAGTATACGATATCCGTCAGCGCGGCAATGAGCTTTGGGTCGCCACAGGCAAGGGAGTTGCTTACTCAAGTCTTTCGGCTGACACGTGGGTTGGTATCGGCGGTGAAACGCCTGCGCCCTGCGTTTCCGTTGCTTTTTCAGAAAAGGGTTTGCTTTACGCGGGCACCCGAGATGGTCTGTATAAGTTATCGTCGAGTACTGGCGTTTTCAACTCAGGTACTCTCAGTTGGGACCGCATCGGCAAGGATGTGAAGAATATGGGACCGGTGGTGTATTCACTGGCTATTGAGGGTAATCTGCTTCTTATCGGTACCAATAAGGGACTGGTAATCGGCGACGCGGGCGCTGAGACACTCAATCCGTTCGGTGGAGAAACCTCCGTGACACATATTGCCACCGACGACAACGGGCGAATTTTCGTGGCTACGCTACACGGGCTTAATATTTCGAGTGATAGTGGCAAATCTTGGGTAACATATAAAGATGAGCATGGCATTCGCGGCAATGCTGTCTCGCAGATTAGTACGGGTAAGAATAAAAAAAATCAGATTTGGGTATCGCTCGATTATTCCGGTCTGGCGTATTCTGAGTAGCACGCAATCGGGGCGATGCGTCTGTGGCCTGCAATTATGCGTTCGCTACTACGCAGACTCTTTTCTGCAGATCAGCGCATCCGGCTAAGAACCCGGTTACGAGGCTTTAAGGACTTCATTCGCCGCGTTCGCTTTGCACAAGAACTTCAGGACTATCCTGGCTGGCCCGTTGTGCTTGAGCTTAGGCAGAATATCCTACCTTCAGAATACCAGCAACAGAAGCTGCATAATCTGCGGCAAGCGGCCCGGGTGCTTGACGGCTTAATGATAAATCCCGGTGAAGTGTTCTCGTTCTGGCACCTTGTTGGGCCGGCGGATGCGGCGCACGGTTTTCTGAGTTCAAGAACGATTCTTGCCGGGCGCATTGCCCAGGCAGAAGGCGGCGGCCTCTGCCAGCTATCTGGTATTTTGTACGAAGCCGCGCTCAGAACCGGCTGCGAGGTCGCCGAGCGCCACAATCATTCTGTGGATATCTATCAGGAGAAAGAACGTTTTACGCCACTGGGCCTTGATGCTGCAGTCGTTTATCCCCTTAAAGACCTGCGGTTTCGTAACACGACGGCAGCGCCGCTCGCAATTTCGCTACAAATCACCGAACACAATCTGCGGCTTACTGTACGCTCGCTGGAGAAGCTTGATCTTGCAGAAATCACAATCTCCCGCACTGATGAACAATCGGGCAAAGCGCGGCTGGCGGAGGTCTTAATACGACAGGGCCGCCGCGTGCATGCAGTCCGGAATGTCTACCGTTTACCGGGAGGGTAACAATGAGTGTAGGTTCGCGGTCCCGGCTTTTTCTCTGTGCTATAGTACTCTTCTGTGTGCACCTTGCTGTCTTGAGTCAGAGCACATTTGCCTATGGCATGGACGGTTATTACTACGCAGCACAGGTTAAATCGTTTTGGGAAAAAGGTCGGTTCTTCAGCAAGGATATTTCTCCCATACTCTATGCTATGACCTATTTCTCGCGGCTCGGGACAGACATTGTCTTCATGAACAAGCTATTTACTTCGCTGCTGGCGGCTTTGATGGTCTACCCAGCGTGGTTATTTGCGCGCAACTTGATGCCGCAGCGCAATGCAGTTTTTGCGGCGGTGCTGCTTTCTACGAGCGTGCTCGGCGCCCTCTTCAAGCTCACTTTTATCAAGAACTACGGTGCGCTCATTTTTCTCCTGCTCTTCCTGAACAGCCTGTTTCGGCTACAGGACGGCAAGAACCGGCAGATTTTTCCGGCGACGCTGTGGTTTATTCTCTGTCTGCTTTCGCACAAACTCACCGCTGGCGTGGCGGTTCTGGTGCTAGCGCTACATTTAATGCTATACAGCCGGCATCGTCTGATTTCTGCGCTGGTTCTTTCAATTGGTTCAGCTCTGTTTCTTCTTTTTTCGCAGTATTTTGCAAACGTACTGCAGCGCGCAGATTTCGTGCTTTTAACCGAATTGTTCAGTCCTACACCGGTTCTGCCTCCCATGGCCTTCGCGCGTTCATTCATTTCGCTGCGGTGGATTGCCTTCGAATCCTGGATTTATTTCTTGTGCTCGCTTGCGGGTATTTTGTCGCTGGCGCGTCTCCTAGTGCTCAGACGAATCCGGCCGGGTGGCAGGCTTGGACGTCGTTACATTATTCTTGCGTTCCTGTTCCTACTTGCCGCGAATCCCTTCTATAATTATAGTACTGCAGAACTGGGGTTTCGTCTCTATCTACTCTTGCTGATTCCCGGTACGGTCTTCGTGACCCTGATGCTCAAGTGGCTGCGCCCGGTGCGCTTCGTGCACTCCGTCGCTTTCAGACGTGCTATTCCGGTTCTGCTGAGCGGATGGTTGCTACTTGGGTATTTGCCGCTTTCGCTCGCGAGCATGCAACACTCCGAGCAGATTGACTACCGCACGATAGAGCAGGTGATAGATCAGATCAATTTGCCGCAAGACCACCTGCTGATTGTGCATCAGGGGTTCGATTACTACTACTGCTACCGCGGGCGCGGCGACGCATTCCATTTTCTACCTGAAAAAAAGCATGCGGATAGGCCCGTCTACCGTATGGCGTACGGCATTACGGACAGGCACTGGGATGACGGAGGCTTCTTTTCCGGCAACACGCAGGTTCAACGACTCAGTGTACAGTATACGCTTATGCCGGAACAAACATGGAATCGCTTTTTGTCGACTTTATCAGTGAGAGAAAAAAAGGCTCTATTGACCTGGCGCAATCCTCATCATTCGCGCGCACCGTATATGAAGGCGAGAGATAAACACGTGCGTGGCTAGGCGGGAACGCGCGTGCTGCATGGCGCCAAACCCACGGGCATATCTGCTCGACGCCCCCTCTCTATCAGCCAGCTTGACGCATAGGCTATGTGGTATCAAAGCGAAATCCTTTGGGTCATTATCAAGATTGTCATCATCTTCGGCGCGATGATTACGGGCGCAGCGTATTACACGCTTTTTGAGCGCAAGTGGGCGGGTTACATTCAAGACAGGTACGGACCCAACCGTGCGGGACTCGGCGGCATTCTGCAACCGTTGGCCGACGGGATTAAATTTCTAACCAAACAAGAAACAATCCCTAAGAATGTCGACGTGTGGATTTTTCTCTTGGCACCCGCGCTTTCGATGACGACGGCGATTCTCTTGTGGGCGGCGATCCCCTTCACACCTGTATTCAAAGAGATTCCAGAATTTTTGCGCGAGGCGACAGGCCGCACCGACTTTACGCTTCAAGTTATGAATCCGTCCGGCGGGCTTCTCTATATGTCGGCGATTGCGTCGTTGGGTGTCTATGGCATCTTGCTCGCGGGTTGGTCGAGTAATAACAAGTACGCGCTCTTAGGGGCCGTGCGTTCGACCGCACAAATGATTTCTTATGAACTGGCGCTCACGCTGACTCTGGCGGTCGTTGTCGTCTTGGCGGGGAGCTTTGACCTGCGCCAAATTATCAAAGCCCAAGAAGAGCGGTGGTTTATCGCGACGCTGCCGGGGGCTATCGCCTTTCTCATTTTTCTCGTTACAATGTTTGCAGAGACAAACCGCCTACCTTTCGACTTGGCCGAAGCAGAAAGCGAACTCGTCGTGGGTTTCCACACCGAGTACGGCGCGTTCAAATTCGCGCTCTTCTTTATCGCCGAATACATGAACATGATTACACTCTCGCTT
>CAUJII010000251.1 GCA_963205035.1 Spirochaetota bacterium | reverse complement strand
TACTACAACAAACCGGTGCAAGCGGGTCTCGTCGCGCATTTCAAAAAAATTGCCGACGCCTCGAAAGCACCCGTTGTGCTCTACAACATCCCCGGCCGTTCCGCTGTGGGAATGACACTCGATACGGTAATTGAACTCGCTCAGCACGATAATATCGTTGCGATCAAAGAAGCGACTGGCGATCTGGGATTTATGGCACAAATCGTTCAAGCGACAGCGGGCAAACTGACGCTGCTTTCGGGCGACGACAATCTCATCTTGCCTGTGCTTTCGATTGGAGGTGTGGGAGTGATAAGCGTAATCGCGAATGTTTATCCGAAAGAGACAGGCGACATTACGCGCGCGTTTTTTGCAGGGCGCTTGGATGATGCACAAAAGAAATATCTATCGCTTTTGCCGCTCTGCAAAGCGATGTTCATCGAGACGAACCCAATCCCTGTAAAATTCGCCGCGTCTAAGAAAGGTCTCTGCCATAATGTCTTGCGTTTGCCGATGACACCTTTGACAACCGCACTCGAAAAAAATTTGGTTTCGGCAATTGATCGTTTTGAAGGGGGGCGGTAGTTTATGGAATTTGGAATCGTCGGCGCATTAGGTCGCATGGGCCGCACCATCGCTCTGCGCGCAGCGGGTAAGTCTTATTCACTCACGCAACCGATTGAGTTTTCGGCGCACCCCGACTTGGGCAAGACCTACCGCAGCGTCACGGGCATTGCGCATGACGCGCCGCTCGTTTCGTTAGCTCAATGCAAGGTTCCGTCGGGGGGATTTATCGATTTCTCGCACGCATCCACGGTGATTGAAACATTACGCCGCGCACAAGAACATCATGCACCGGTTGTTGTCGGTACGACGGGTTTCACGAGTGCCGAGAGACAAGCGCTCGAAGCGATGGCTGATAAAATCCCTCTGATTATCGCCTCGAATATGGCAATCGGCGTGAATGTTCTCTTCGCGCTTGTCGAGAAGGCGGCCCGCGCTTTGAAAGACCACACATTCGACGCCGAGGTGATGGAGATACACCACAACCAGAAAAAAGATGCTCCCTCTGGAACGGCTGTGACAATCCAGGAGATAATCCGCAACGCGTATTCATTGAAAGAAAGCGACATCCTGCATGGTCGAGAGGGCATGGTGGGTGCACGCAAGGCGGAAGAGATGGGAGTCATGGCGTTACGTGGCGGCGATGTGGTGGGCGACCACACCGCCTATTTCTTGGGGCAAGGCGAGCGCATCGAAATCAAGCACCAAGCGACGAGCCGCGACACGTTTGCAGCGGGGGCACTCGCCGCTTTAGAATTTTTGCAGGGAAAAAAACCGGGACTCTATTCGATGAAAGATGTGTTGGGGCTCGAGTAGTAGGTTAAGAATCAGACGCACGATTCTTGAGTCTTGGCGGTTGAACAAGCGGTTCTGCACCTAGAACGAGAATATAGTGCTGGACAACTTCACATAGAAAAAGCGAAGACCGCCTTGTGCCTACTCGGATAGAAAGATTCAATGTCAGTAAGAAACGGATAGGAAAAACCTTACTCACGGTTGCTGCGGTTCTTTCTTTTTCTTCGTGCAACCTTGTGCCTGAAACATTGAATGCCAAAGCGAAGGACGGCGTTCTCGATTTAACCGCGCATAATTTTCAATCAGAACCCATCGTGCTCTTAGGTGGTGAGTGGGAGTTTTTTCCGAACGTGCTGGCGACAAACGTGACAGAAATCGAGACGCTGAAGGCGCAGAAAATTGACGTGCCGGGTACGTGGAATGGCGACGGCTACGGAACATACCACCTGCGTCTGACATTACCCGAGGCGTCAGAAAATTTCCGGATACACATGACGGCGCAACTCACCGCATACGATGTCTTCGTCGATGGCCGCTTGCGTGCCGTCTCTGGAAAACCCGGGCGCGTGAAAGCGGAAACTCGGCCGTCGACTTCTCCTCTGACGTGGAGCTTAACGCCAGGAACAACGCACAACATTTTTCTACGCATCGCAAACTTTCACCACCGCAAGGGCGGTCTTTTTGCAAAAATTCGCCTCGCTCCGCAAAGTGTTATGGTGAACGCCATCAAGAGATCCATCTTTATGGACCTCGTGCTCGGCGGAGTTCTCGCGATGATGGCAATCCATTATATCTTTGTATTTTTTTATCGGTACCGAAATTTTGCCGAACTCTTCTTTGCACTGGTTTGCGTAACTATTCTGACGCGCACTCTCACAACAGGCGAGAAAACCCTGCTTTATCTCTGGCCGTCGGCGCCGTTCATACTTTATTCCGGTCTTGAGTATGTCAGCTATTTTTGGGCAGTCCCGTTGGGTCTCGCCTTTTTTTCGTGCCTCACATCCGGATTTATGCCACGGGTAATCGCGGGGATTTTTTGCGGTATCGCGGCACTCTTTTCAATCTCTGTAATCATTCTACCGCTCAGACTCTATAGCCACACGGCCTACATCTATTTGCCAATTGCGGCTGTGGGAATTCTCCTCATCGCCGTCTATCTCGTCCGGTTGCTCTTCAAGCGCGACAGAGATGCGATTTTGATGGGTTTGGGTTTCTTGTTTATCATATTCGCTGCAGCAAACGACGCATTGAACACTCTTGAAGTCATACATACTGCATACATCTTGCAATTTGGTTTCTTTGGCATGGTTGCGTGTTTTTCGGCTGTCTTGGCGCGCAGGTTTGCAAACTCGTTCACGACAATCGAAGAGAAATCGCAAGAGCTAGAACTCGCAAACGAGCAATTAGAAGAGCGCATCTTAAGCCGCACAGACGAACTCAACCGGGCGAAGCTGGCGGCAGAAGACGCCAATCGCCGCAAAGCAAATTTCTTGTCGCTTATTTCGCACGACCTGCGCTCACCGCTCTCGGGCGTCTTTTCTGTTTTGCAACTTTTGCAAGGCGGCCTCGCTTCGAAAGAGAGCGAAGTGCGCATGCTTGCAGCGTCTGAAAAGAGCATTGGGCAAATGCTTTCGATAATTACTACGTTGACGGAGCTACACCGTGCAACATTCCAAAAGATAGAAGAGCGACAACTTGTCAGCCCTTCGATTCTCTTCGACAAAGACATAGAAACGTACTGCCAGAATAACCCCGAGCGCCGCGCCCGCATTGTCAACAAACTCGACCCTGAGTGGAAAATAATAACGCATGCGCCGCTCTTAAGCCATCTCTTGCGAAACCTGGTTTCAAACGCGCTCAAATTCTCCGAAGCAGATAAGCAGGTCACAATATACCGCCTCGACGATAAGGCGAACGCGATTGCCGTTGAAGACAAAGGCGTGGGCATGCCGCCCGAGCGCGTTGACGCCATTCTACAAAACAAGCGTATCTATGCGACTAAGAGTGTTTCGGGGGAAGAGGGCATCGGGCTGGGGCTCACCATCTGCCGCGACCTCCTTATCGATGCGGGCGGCCGGCTGGAAGTGCGCTCTGTTTTGGGTGAGGGCTCCACCTTTATCATCGTATTGCCCACTTAGGGCGAGAATTGCATTTACACGGCCTTTCAATACCCGTGTTGTGCTGAATCATCGAGCGGAGATTTGACGCAGAATAATCTATGAATTCAGAATTCCACATTGAAGGCGGGCACAAAATTAGCGGCACAATCCGCCCGCAGGGTAATAAGAACGAGGCGCTCCCAGTTCTATGTGCGGCGCTCATGAACCCGCATAGCGTCACGATTCGCAATGTTCCGCAAATTGACGACATCCTCAATTTATTGAAAATCTTAGAAGCGGTGGGCGCACAGATCACCCCGCTTGATGACGGGCATTCGTACAAAATCCATACTCCAGAAATAACACTCAAAGATTTGCCCACAGAATTGGCGGCGGGTATTCGAGGCTCGGTGACACTCTTGGGCCCCCTCTTGGCGCGTGCGAAAAAAATCTTTCTACCGCGTCCGGGTGGCGACAAGATTGGTCGCCGCCGCGTCGATACCCATCTCTTGGCGCTTGCCGCACTCGGAGCGAAGGTCGAAGTCTTTAACGATGGCTACATGCTCGAGGCGGAAAAGCTCAAGGGCGCACCTATCCTTCTCGACGAGGCGTCTGTTACGGGGACTGAGAACGCCATCATGGCTGCCGCGTGCGCAGAAGGAGTGACTCTCCTTGAGAACGCCGCGTCGGAACCGCACGTTCAAGGGCTCTGTCGATTTCTTATAGCGCAGGGTGTCAAGATCGAAGGCGTTGGCAGCAACATGTTGAAAATCCATGGCTTGGGAAGCCACGAAGCGTTGCAAGCCGCAGAGCACACGGTTGGAGCAGACTATCTCGAAATTGGTTCTTTTATCGCGATGGCTGCGATGACGGGGGGCGACCTCGTTGTCGAAGATGTCAATCCCATCGACTTGCGCATGATAAAATTTGTTTTTGAGCGTGTCGGCATCCAGTGGCGGTATGTGGTACATGGAGGTACCGCAGTCGGCGGAGCCAGGGAGGGCGGAACGACGACTAAGGTACATGGAGGACAAGTCGACCTCGTGATGCGTGCCCCTTATTCGCTCAAAATCCAAACCGACGTGCATGGAGAAATACCAAAAATCGACGACGCGCCATGGCCGATGTTTCCCGCCGACCTCATCTCGATTATTCTGACAGTTGCGACGCAATGCTCGGGGACTGTGCTTATCCACGAAAAACTTTTCGAGAGCAGGCTCTACTTCACGGACAAGCTCATGGGGATGGGCGCGCAGATTGTGCTCTGCGACCCGCACCGCGCAGTGGTGATTGGCCCCTCGAAGCTCTACGCAAGCCGCATGACTTCGCCCGACATCCGCGCAGGCATGGCACTTGTGATAGCCGCTCTTGCGGCCGAGGGAAAGTCCGTCATTCAAAACATCTTGCAAATTGATCGAGGCTATGAAAATATTGACGCACGGCTGAGGACTCTGGGAGCAAAAATTGAACGCGTGTAACGCTCGCATGGTTTCTCTCTACATTTTAGAAGCGTCTCTTGGGGGCGGCTGTGGAGCTCTTTGACCAAGAAGCAGAGCAAGTCGTTCTGGGATCTATACTACAAACTCCTTCGCTCTTTGAAGAGATTGCGCAAGTTGTGAGGCCCGAAGATTTTTATTACGAAGGGCACCGTTTAGTTTACGAGGCAATCTCCTCTGAAAACGATCGCGGAGAGGCCCCGAACGCCATTCTCATCATCAACGCGCTTAAAAACTCGAACCAGCTCGAACGTGCCGGCAACCGTTCGGGCATCATGAATATCGCCTCGCTCGGAGTTCTTGTTGGAGTGAATACGTTTGCGGAAAAAATTCGCGAGCTTGCTCTGCGTCGCCGACTCATATCGAGCTTTCGTGAGATAGAAAAAAAGGCCGGCGACACTTCGATTAAACTCGATAGCGTTTTATCCGACACCGAAGGCGCGCTCACGCACTTGGGAGATCGCTACAGCAAATTCAACCTTGCGCATATTAAAGAAACAAACCGCGAGTTTCTCGATTTCTTAAAGCACGTTCAAGAGTCACGCGACGGCATCACCGGAACGGCGAGTGGTTTCCGAAAACTCGACGATTTAACGGGAGGCTTCAAAGCAGGGCAGATGATTGTCATCGCGGCGCGCCCCGGCATGGGGAAGACGACTTTTGCTCTCAATATTGCATTGAACGTTGCGATGAATAAATCCAAACCACAGGCGGTTGCGTTCTTTTCTCTGGAGATGACGCGGCTTGAGTTGCTTCTGCGTCTCTTGTGTTCGCGAGCGTTTCTCGATTCGCAGAAAGTGCAGAAGGGCCGTATGAGCGATAAAGAAATGGCGCGACTCGGAATGCATGCGAAAGAAATTTATGAATCCGACTTTTATATCGATGATAGCGCCGACCTCACGACGTGGGAGTTCAAGCAGCGCGCGCGCCGCTTGGGTCGCATGCTCAAACAACAGAATAAAGAATTGGGGCTCATCGTCGTCGACTATCTACAACTCATGACAGACCGCGACCGTGCAAGCGATGGCCGTCAAAATGAAGTCGCGGCAATTTCGCGCGCGATTAAACTCATCGCAAAAGATCTGAGCTGCCCCATTCTCGCTCTCTCGCAAATGAACCGGTCGATAGAGCAACGCGGCAAAGACCCGCGCCCGCAGCTTTCCGACCTGCGCGAATCGGGAGCGATTGAACAAGACGCCGACATGGTGCTTTTTATCCACCGCGAACACCAAGGCAGCGACGCGCCCGAAGACAAAAAAAATCTCGCAGAAATTATTATCGGCAAGAACCGGGGCGGGCCACGCGACAACGTAACGCTCGCGTTTTTGTCCGACAAAAGTCTTTTTACCGACTACGAAATGGCACCCCCGCAAGCGTAAGTGGGATGACTCCCCCTTACGAGCCTTAGCGTAAGCCGAGGCAGCGCTCCATACCTCTGGCAATGAGTGGGCTTTTTGTCGCTATGCGGTCGGCACTCTTCTTTAAGAGCCAGACCAGGCAAAATGTGGTAGTTACCACAATTCCCCAAACGGCGGCAGTCGCGGCGTTCGGCAGGAGATATTCTACAGCGCGCAAAATTTGTGGGTGGACGAGGTAGACGCAAAAGGTGAGCGGTGCCAAGGAAGCGATGCGGTCAAACCCCATCGAAGGACTTTGAACCGCAAGGCTGCGCGCCCAGTACACGACGGCCAGGGTGTAGAGAAGAACCGTGGGTCTTCCGAAGTGGTTGTAATAGCCCGGCGGTAGGTTTTTATACGAGTCAATGGCGTAGTTTGCGACGACCGCCGCGCAGGTGAGGATGAGGATAACTACCATAGCTATGGAATTCCGTAGCTGGCGCCTCTTCACCCCTGGATTTTTCGCATAGTTAGTCGCATCTTTGGCTTTTTCTAACCCATGCACTATCCCTAAGAGGAAATACGGCAACCAATACACCGCGAACGACGCATGCCAGGCTGGCTGCGGAAGACCCACGAGCGCGAGAACTTTATCCCCCCATTCGTAGAGCGTGCTTCCGACCAAGACGAGCGCTACCCACGAGATGATCGAAAACGCCCGAGGGCTATTCCGGGCTACCGCCAAGAACAGCGGGAAGAGAAAGTAGCATTGCGCGAGAATGACTAAGAAGTAGAGGTGGTAGTCGGCGGTCCCCGTCAAGAGCTTTGGGCTGGCTTGCGTCACGAATTCCCACACGTTGTGGTATTGACCCCCCTGACCTCTTTGACTTTGGAACTGGAGAGCGAGCGACAGGAAAGAAAAGAAGAAATACGGGACGAGAATGGTGGGGAGCCTCTTTTTCAAAAACTGCGCATAGTTAGTCGCAAACGGAATACCGACCGATTTATCCGATTTTGTGAGCCCATAAGCCGAAAGGTAGATAAAGAGCGGCACGCAGTAGCGAGCCCATTGGTTGACGAGGACGCTGAGAAAATCGAGCGAGAGAAAGTCGTGGTGCGCGGCGAATCGGTACTCCGAGGGGCTCGTCGCGTGGATGCCGACGACGGCGACGGCGGCCACCACCTTGAGCGAATCGGTCAGCGTGCGGGTCATGGGTTGGTGGATGTCGAAGTTACCCTCGACGTAAATTCTTTTTTGTGTTATACGCCCTGAGAAAAACGCAAGAAACTACCCTTGTGCGCTATTTGAACGGCGCGGATGGAGAAAGTAAGGACGAGGGCATGAATCCTCTGAAATTTAGATGAAGTATAGTTTTAGATATATTTTAAGTGAGTAACTATGACAAAATCTCCAACACACCCAAAGACTCCTTTCACCCCATACGAGGTCTTTCTCGTGGTCATCCTCACCATCTTACAATTCACAATTATCTTAGACTTCATGGTAATCTCCCCCTTGGGCGCGATCCTCATCCCCGCGCTTTCAATCACTCCACAGCAATTCGGTTGGGTGGTTTCAGCGTACGCGTTTAGCGCCGGGATTTCGGGTCTACTCGCCGCAGGTTTTGCCGACCGTTTTGATAGAAAGCGAATGCTTCTCTTCTTTTATACAGGGTTTGTAGTCGGCACTCTCTTTTGCGGCCTTGCGCCGAATTACCATCTCCTGCTCGCAGCACGCACCTTCACGGGGATCTTCGGCGGCGTCATGAGCTCTATCTCCTTCGCGATTGTGACCGACGTATTCGCGATGCACATGCGCGGCCGCGTCATGGGTTTCTTACAAATGGCTTTCTCGTCGAGCCAGGTCTTAGGGTTGCCGATTGGGCTTTATGTGGCGGAGAAACTCAACTGGCATGCGCCTTTTATTCTAATCGTCTTGCTCGCAATCCCCATTGGCTTTGTCATCTTTTTCAAAATGCGGCCTGTCGATACGCACCTTGCGCTCCGAATCGACCGCAATCCGTTTATGCATATTTTTAAGACGATTGCTACGCCGCGCTACTTGCAGGGCTTTGCCGCGACGATTCTTCTCGCAACAGGCGGCTTCATGCTCATGCCGTTCGCAAGCACTTTTAGCGTCGGGAATTTAGGCATCAAGGTCGAAGAACTCCCGCTCCTTTATATGGCGACCGGCGTTGCTGCAATGATTGCAGGCCCTGTTGCGGGGCGCATCAGTGATCAAATCGGCAAATTCAAAATGTTTTTTATTGGCTCGATGGTTGTGATTCCGGCGACGCTCATTCAAACCAATTTGGGAGTTACCCCGCTATGGCTCGTCATGGTGATTACGGCGATACTCTTTTCAGCAATCACCGCACGCATCGTGGGTTCGTCTGCACTGATTACCGGTGTGCCGGCCCCCGAAGACAGGGGGGCTTTCATGAGCCTGAGCTCTGCGTTTCAGCAAATTTCCGGCGGTATCGGCTCGGCGCTCGCGGGGCTCATTGTTGTCGAAGGGCCTAACGGTGCGCTCAAGCACTACGACACCGTGGGATTTATCGTCGTCGGTGCGACGCTCGTGACCGTCTTCATGATGTACACAATCCACCGTATGGTTTTTTATCCCAAGGGTGCTGAGACTGAACTCGTCAAAGATGTTCTTTAGGTTCCGGAACGGGATCGTATCCGCCTTTTGAATAGGGTTGGCATCTTAAAATGCGCCACACCGTTAAGTACGTCGCTCGCCAAAGAGAGAGTTTTTCGTACGCTTCGATGGCGTAATTCGAGCACGAGGGATGAAAGCGGCACTGCCCGCCCAAAATTGCGGCGAAGGTGTGTTGGTAGACGCGTATTAAAAAGATGAAGAGGTGCCGCATTCTAAGCAGGAGTCACTACCGAGAAAGTCAATCCTGCAAATTTTTGCAAGCGGTCTAAGAGAGGCTTCGCCATGAGGCCGCCGGGGGTAAATACTCCACCGGGAGATTTTGTTTCAAGGAGTGTAAGAGCGCTTTGTGAAATCATTTTGCTCGTCGAGCCATAACCCGGGTCGCCATCGCCTTTCACAGAGACATCCAACACATGGCCGTCCACACCTTCACCCAAGAATAGCAGGTCGTAAAAGCCCTCTTGCTGCGGCGTTGTCGAGGCGGCTTTGCCCGTGCCGAGTCCTTTGATGCCAAACGGATTGAACTTAGACGCAGCCCCGATAACCATCCCGGCCGCACTTTGCAGCGACGTGCACATCATCTCTTCGTACGTAAAATCGATACCATAGCGGTGCCTCAATAGGAAATTTGTTCTGTGAACATTCTTTGTGTTGATGGGAGCCATGACGAAGGGTATTACCCACGAGTTGCACTTCTTGTCATAAAGCGGCATGAGTCCCGCCGGCTGGTGTGGGCCAATGAAGCCCGGCGTCAGAGCAAACGGGTCGTTTAAGAGCTTCAAAACAGAAGGGCTCTTGATGCCAGCGGTGATCACAGCGCGCATGCTCGCGAGCGTGCCGCCCGACGCGCCGCCTTGCATTCCACACACGCGGCCTTTGACGCGTTCCAATGGTTTTCCAAAGCGGCGGATTGCCTCGTCTTGCAAGAACCACACTCCTAAATCGAATGGGATCGAGTCAAACCCGGCGGAAAACACAATCCGTGCACCGGTCGTTTGCGCGACTTTCTCGTGCTTGTCTATCATGTCGCGGATGAAGTTCGGTTCGCCACAAAGGTCGACGTAGTCGGTCCCTGAAT
This sequence comes from Spirochaetota bacterium, assembly GCA_963205035.1. GTDB lineage: Bacteria > Spirochaetota > Leptospiria > Turneriellales > Turneriellaceae > Turneriella. The sequence continues at coordinate 13,311 of CAUJII010000251.1, read as the reverse complement.
CGACGCATGCCTCAACGAGCGGTGCGCCGTAACGCTGGTATGGGCCCACTGTGGTAATTACCACAGCCGTTCTTTTGCAGAGCGACTTCAAGCTTTCCGTATCTTCTGAATCCGCTTGGATGAGAGGGACTGAGCTATCGACACCTAATTCTTTCGCAACGGCGTTTAGTTTTTCCATATTGCGCCCGGCCATCGCCCAACGCGGGATTTTCTGCGCATGAAGGTACTCGCAGACCAGACGGCCCGTGAACCCTGTCGCTCCAAAAACGACGATATCCAACTCTTTTGCTGCCATGCGCAAGCCAAAACTCAGGGTTTGGTTTGAAAAGAAGAAAACGTTTCGACTAACTATTCGCGGGCATCGGAAAAGTGAATTCTGCTTGACGCGCCGCACAAAGAATTAACACAGGTTTCGTTGTGCGATGCACAACAACGGATTTCGGGAAACCGAAATAGGGGGATTTATGAAAAGTACAAAAACAACCGCTTCTAAAAAAAGCGCTCCATCTTCTACCCAACATAAAAAACCAATCCGGTTTGTAAAACGGCCGACGCTCTTTTTTGCGAGTTTCGCGTCGATTGCGCTCTCGGCCACTCTCTTCAATGCGTACCCAAAGTGGCAGCAACAAGAAACGGAAAATTGGGTCTTCACGTACGTCACCGACCATTTTCCCGGTCGCGCGAATAACAACTTGGTCAAACTCTCGCGCACCATATACCGCGAATCGCTCAATCTAAAGTTAGGCTATGCGACAGACGCGGCCAAATATGACCCGGCAGCGCTTCTGATGGGAGTCATCCAAGTAGAGAGCGAGTTTAATCGCAAAGCACGTTCCAAAGTGGGAGCTCGGGGCTTTATGCAGCTCATGCCGGCAACCGCTGCGCTCCTTAAGGGCCGTCGCTTGGCAGATAGCGAGCTCATCGACGCCGAAACAAACATCAAGTTGGGGGTCCGCTACCTCAACGACATGATCCGCGAGATGGGGAGTGTGGAAAAAGCGCTTCTTGCGTATAACGCAGGCCCGGGTGCCGTTCGCAAATGGGGCGGAGTTCAAGCGTATTACACGAATGTCATGAAAGCGCATGACCGCTTCCTGACGTTTCGCACCGAGGGCCGGACGCAGCGTTTTGAAATCGCCGCGCTTCAACCGTAATAGTTAGTCGAGCCGGCTCTCCAGGACCTTTTCTTGGAGAGCCTTACGAAATACCTCAAGGCGTGCGGAGAGTTCGCTATCCGAGAGCGCCAGAATTTGTGCGGCAAGAATGCCTGCATTCTTAGCATTGTCGAGCGCAACCGTCGCGACGGGAATTCCCGCAGGCATTTGTAAAATCGAAAGGATGCTATCCCATCCGTCGATCGATTGCGAAGACTTGACGGGCACCCCAATCACGGGGAGTGTTGTGAGCGAAGCGATCATTCCAGGTAAATGCGCGGCGCCGCCGGCGCCCGCGATGACGACTTGAAATCCCACAGACTTCGCATTCTTCGCAAACTCAAACATCTTGTCTGGCGTGCGGTGTGCCGAGACAACCTCCGCGTGCGCGTCGACGCCCAACTCTTGGAGCACGTCGAGCGCGGGCCGCATCACCTTCCAGTCGGATGCGGAGCCCATGACGATTGCCACCTTCTTTACCATGAGCCACGCTCGTCAAATGCTACAGAGGCGAAACACAATTTTACTTTGTTTCGGTAGCGAAAAAGTCGTCGACGAAACGTGGGAGTATTCCCCCTGCTTCGTAAATCGCGACATCGGCGGCCGTATCGAGGCGGCACGTCATCGGCACTTTGAGAACTTCGCCAGACTTTCTCTCAACCACCAAAGTTAGGTCCGCACGCGGCGCAATGCTACCTTCGACAGAATAAATTTCTGTGCCGTCGAGTTGAAGCGTCTTGCGGTTTGTACCCGACTTAAACTCGAGGGGGAGTACTCCCATACCCACAAGGTTCGTTCTGTGGATGCGTTCAAAACCTTCTGCTGCGATGACTTCAACGCCTGCAAGACGCACGCCCTTTGCCGCCCAGTCGCGGGACGAGCCTTGCCCATAGTCGGCGCCCGCGACAATGATGAGTGGTTGTTCGCGGCCCATGTACGTTTCAATCGCCTCCCACATGCGCATGACTTTTCCTTCGGGTTCTACGCGTGCGAGAGAGCCTTGCTTCACTGCCCCTGCGTCGTCCAAGACCATTTCGTTGAATAGCTTCGGGTTTGCAAAAGTCGCACGCTGCGCGGTGAGGTGGTCGCCTCTGTGCGTCGCGTATGAATTAAAGTCTTCTTCGGGAAGTCCCATCTTCGCCAAGTATTCACCAGCGGCACTTTTTTTCAAAATCGCGTTCGAAGGCGAAAGATGGTCGGTCGTGATGTTATCGCCCAAGAGAGCGAGCGGGCGCAAGTTTCTTAGCTGCGGCTTTTTTGCCAACGCACCTTCCCAATAAGGAGGGCAGCGAATGTACGTCGATTGCGGCCGCCAATCGTAAAGGGGATTGACTTTCTTTGCGCTCGCGGCACGTTTTGCAAACATCGGATCATACACCTTACGGAACATCTCCGGCTTGACGCTTTCTTCGACAATCTTATCAATCTCCGCGTCTGTAGGCCAGATGTCCTTGAGGTAGACGGGTGCACCCTTGTCGTCGTGACCCAACGGATCTTTTTCAATGTCGAGGCGCACGGTGCCTGCGACCGCATAAGCCACGACGAGAGCAGGCGAAGCTAAGAACGCTTGCTTTGCGTAGGGATGAATGCGCCCGTCGAAGTTACGGTTGCCCGATAAGACGGCGGTAACATAAAGGTCGCGGTCGATAATCTCTTTTTGGATTTTTGGATCGAGTGCCCCACTCATTCCGTTGCACGTCGTGCAGGCAAACCCTACAATACCAAACCCCAGGGTTTGCAATTCTTGCAGGAGCTTTGCTTCCTCTAAATAAAGTTCGACCGCCTTAGAACCCGGCGCTAAAGACGACTTGACCCACGGCCTGCGCTTGAGCCCTTTTGCGTTGGCGTTGCGCGCCAAGAGCGCAGCAGAGATAACATTTCGCGGATTCGAGGTGTTCGTGCAGCTTGTAATCGCCGCGATGATGACCGCGCCATCGGGCATGAGTCCTGTTTCCTCTTTCCACGCGCCTGCAATCCCTTTTTCTTTGAGGTCTGCCGTACTAACACGTTTGTGCGGATTCGACGGCCCCGCCATCGTGCGGACAACGCTTGAAAGATTAAACTGCAACACGCGTTCGTATTCGACAGCAGAAAGCGAGTCAGCCCAAAGTCCGGCGGCTTTAGCGTACGCTTCGACGAGCTTTACGTTTTCGTCGCTGCGGCCCGTGAGGCGCAGATAGTCGAGCGTCTGGTCGTCGATGAAAAACATCGCCGCAGTCGCGCCATATTCCGGAGTCATGTTCGTAATCGTCGCGCGGTCGCCAATCGTCAGGTGCTTAATCCCTTCGCCAAAAAATTCGATGTGTGCGGAGACGACTTTCTCTTTGCGCAAGAACTCCGTGAGCGAGAGAACAATGTCAGTAGCTGTAATACCGGCTTGCGGCTTACCCTGGAGCTCGACACCGATGATGTCGGGTAGTCTTAGAAAAGAGGGATGTCCCAACATCACGGCTTCCGCTTCGAGGCCGCCGACACCGACTGCGAGCACCCCCAAAGAATCGACGTGCGGTGTGTGGCTATCTGTACCGACCATTGTGTCTAAGAACGCCACGCCATTTTCCGCGTGCACCACGGGCGACATTTTCTCGAGATTAATTTGGTGCATGATGCCGTTACCGGGCGGAATGACGTCAACGTTCTCGAACGCTTCTTTCGTCCAGTTGATGAAGTGAAAGCGGTCGTCGTTCCGGCGGTCTTCAATCGCACGGTTTTTTTCAAACGCGCCTTTCTCAAATCCTGCGTGTTCGACGGCGAGTGAGTGGTCGACGATGAGCTGCGTTTGCACCACGGGATTTATTTTTGAAGCATCGCCGCCTCGCTTGTGAATCGCTTCACGAAGCCCCGCTAAATCCACGAGAGCCGTCTGCCCCAAAATATCGTGGCAGACAACGCGTGCTGGGTACCAAGGGAAATCCAAATCGCGCTTGTTATAGATGAGCTGCCCTAAATATTCGTTCAAATTTTCTGGCTCGGCTTTACGTACCAAATTTTCGGCGAAGAGACGCGCCGTGTAAGAGAGCCTTTTCCACGCGCCGGGTTCGATTGCGTTGACCGCTTCTTCCGCATCGAAATAATCGATGTCGACTCCGGGTAATTTTTTTCTGTGCTTTGTGTTCATTGTCTCTCCTGATTCTTGTTTTACGCGAGTTTGGCTTTTGATGCCGTGCTTTGCGCTAATAATTTACTTTCAATTTCTTGCCGTGTGTGTTGGATGTGTCGTCTCATGAGCATTTCTGCGAGCTCGGCGTCGCGGTGCGCAATCGCATCGACGATGTGGTGGTGCTCGTCGAAGGCGCGTGCGATGCGTGGCCCGGCCATGCCTAACTGTACGCGGTACATCCGTGTCGCGTGGTAGATGCTCCCCATAAGAAGCGCTATGAGGTGCTTATTTTTACTCCCCTGTAAAATGCGGTAATGGAAGTCGACGTCACCGTCTTCTTGGTAGTACGTTTCGCTGTCCTTGATGGAATGCCTGTGGTGCACCAAGAGACGGTGGAGATCTTCTACTTCACGCTCATCCATCGTCAGCGCAGCCAGACGCGCCGCCATGCCTTCGAGCGCCTCGCGTACCTGGTATAATTCCGCCAAAGCCTCGAGGCTCAACGCGACGACACGCGCACCCACGTTTGCAGTGCGTTCGACCAAGCGGATACCTTCGAGCCGCCCCACGGCTTCGCGGATAACGGCGCGGCTGACGTCGTAGGTTTCAGCAAGATCGGCTTCGCTGAGCTTTGCGGCGGGCGGGATTTGTCCCTCGACAATCGCGCGGCGTAGCTGCAGGTACGTTTTTTCCGCAGCGGTGACAGGGGGCTTGTCGAGGAGTGTCGGCATTTTATGACTAACTAATTGTCGACAATAAAAGCTAAAATAGGGTGAAAAGCGATAAATAGCCGCCGGATTGTCGACAATTTGTGAATAGCTAGTCGCGCAGGTGCCTCGCTAATTCTTGTGCACTCTCTTGAAATAGTTGCCGCCATCAAGATTTTCATACCGCGCCAAGTTGAGCGCCTTCCCTTTCGGAAAATTTTTCGCACTCCTTTGATCCAACCCATAAAGGAGAGAGTACGTCGAAACAGCGACGGCTTCCGCGTAGATGTGGCGGTACTTCGCCATGCGCAGATAGTCGCGTTTAGAGGTCGTATGCGCAAGTTCCAAAAAGGCCGCGACTGCGTTGACGTACGTGGGGACTGCCCATGTGGATATATAAGGATGCAAAATTTTTGGTGCTGTCGAAGGCGTATCGACCCCATTGACAACGAAGGCTTTACGGGTGTAGCGCAGAATTTCCATGCCGGCAAAGTGGTTGTCCCCGCCAAAGCCCTCCGGGCCGCCTTCACGCCGCCAATCTTCAGCCTGCCCTTTTTCTCTTTCCCAAAATGGCCCCTTGGGAGAAAAAGCGGCGAGCGTTGTTGCATACCTCTCGCCCTCCTCGCCATAAAGCGATTCAACAGTTGCATCCGAATCAGCATAAGGCCACGAGACCAAATTATGCCGATACCCACGGAAGCGCTTATAGTCCGTCCGCAGACCGTCGGGCAAAGACCAAAATCCTATATAATAAATAAACGCGTCGGCCATAAAACTCGGGAACGTCTTGTAGCGACCATCCGAAACAAACCAGCGACGCCACGCGCTCCTATCGAAACGCGCTCGGATTTTTTTTCGCTCGCTTGCATTCGCATGGACGTAATTCTGAGCGATACGGTAGGTCTTGTATCCCGGCGTAATGACAGTTGCCATCGCGCCATTCTTCGGCGACTCGGTGTGCGTGAGGTGGAGTGTAATCACAAGCTCGGGCTCGAGCGCGTTGATGCGGCTGATTGTACCAGGCTGAATTTCGCCCGTCTTCATATCGGGGTAGTCATACAACCTAAACGGCGCATTCGGATCGTCTTTTATCGCATCGTAGTTTTCAAAATACCCAGGAGGCCTCGAGAGGAAGGCTTCAATCGCCGGCACTTCTTGAGGCGCTTTGCCGTATTTTGCAAGAATCTTTCGGAACTTTGCTTTTCCTTCGCTCGTTTGTGTGAGGTCCAAAAGCACCTTCGCCTTTTGAGCAATGTCGTACATCACTTCAAACTCCCACACGCCTTTGTAGCGTGCACCCTCTCGAAAGTGGTCAAGATAGGTGCCAAGCCGCCTATCGAACTTGTCTCCGTAGAGAGTGTAAGGAACTAAATCCCGACCCCCATGCCCCGGGTCTAAGACAACGCGGTAAGCATCAACCTTCGAGCCGTATGAGAGAAAGATGAAGACAGCAAAAATCATGAAGTGGTGGAGTTTATGCATACGCCTCGCAGACGTTCGCCAAATTTGAAACATGCCGACAATGAAAGTGGGTGAAACACTTTACCGTCTGCGTTCTACCTCCCGAATGCAACCGTGGCGCGCTACACGCGAAGATTTCTACTGCAAGGCATTGGCCTAATCCTCCTTGCAACACTTGCTTTCTTATTTTGGAACAACAAAAAAGTACAAGAGAAAAAATCTGCCGCGTTGCGTGGCGAAGAGGTGTATGCTTCGCACGATTGCACCGACTGCCATCTGGCGGTACACATCTTGCGTGAGAAAGCGCAAAAGAGAGAAGTGGGATTGATACGTTCACGCACAGATTTTGACGAGCTTGTCAAGTTTTTGCAGACTGATGCAAGACACACTTCATTCGTGATAATGGATGACAAAGACAGGAGCGATCTCATTGCTTACCTGCGCCTGCAATTGCACTAACTTCATAAAACTCACACTTTTTTGTAATAGTTAGTCACAAGTGTCAGCTTACCCGAGCTGGCGACCGGCATGGATGCCGTCTTTGTCGCCGCCCCGCTAAGGGTGAGCGTGTCACTTTTGATCTATGGGCTCATTCTGTTGTGGAAAACCCGGGCGACCCGCCACCAGTCTTAAACGAAGCATAAAAAGCTGCGGCAGTCTTTTCTCAAAATCCACCTCGATTGCCTTGTGCTTTATGCAAAATGCTGCGACTAACTGTTTCAGTTTATTTTCGGCGTTGGTGTCGATGATGCTCAAGTAGCCGCTGGGGCGCAAAACTCGCGTGGCCTCTGCGAGAACCAACTCGGGGGCGTCCATCTGTGAGAGCGCCATGCGCAAGACAACCGCGTCGAAAGTCTCGTCTCGAAACGGCAGCCCCATCGCGTCTGTGCAGAAGATTGCTGTCTTCGTTTTTCGGCGGTATGCTTTCTGCGTGTGCGAAAAATCTCTATCGACGGCGCAAACAAAATCGAACGATAAGTGGAGTGCCTCAAAAAAATCGCCTTCGCCGCACCCGATGTCCAAGACGCTGCCGCGCTTGCCGCAGACTAAGTGCGCGAAAATATCGCTATACGGTAAATCGGGTTGCACCATGCGCCAACGTGAAAACGTATCGCCTTCGCGCTCCGCCAGAATTTGTTTGAGTCGCGCTCCGTCGCTCGCGCGCTCGGGCAAATCGAGTGCCGCGTCTTCGAGAGTTGCAAAAAGTAACGTCAACCGCGAAGAGCTCGTGTTCTCTATGTCGCGTGAATAATAAGTATGCTGGCCATTTTTTTCCGAGAGGAGCAATCCCAATTCGCGTAGCGCTTTCACATGGTGGCTCGCATTCGATTGGGAAATACGTAGTATCTCTGAAATTTCAGAAACTGTCAGAGCGCTTTGTGAAAGGAGCAGGTAGAGACGAATACGCACGGGCTCGCTTAAAGCCTTGATGAGCTGAAGCACCGACGCCATTCGGTTAAAAACGGAACGAAATTTGCAATCCCACAAAACGGTTGTGCGCCATGACTTGCACAGAAAACGGTACGAGCATTACAGCACGGTACGCACCCATCGTAATGAGCATCGATGTTAGACCGGCATCGAACGGATCGAAGCCATGTGTGAAATAAATTTTTGAACTCATCCAAAAAAGTGCCAAGTCACCGGCAAAGAGTCCAAGCGTCGTTAGGAAAGTGGATCTGTTTTTCAGCATCGAGTTCTCGTTCACATACCAATGCCCCAACGCGGGAGAAATGAGCGTCGCGCCGGCTGTCAACCACAACGATTTTTCTGTGTAGGTGTTCGGATTTTTTTTTGTGGGATCGATCTCGTGTTCCACTAAGTCGACAAACGCAAAGCTCTGCCGGTTGCTCGCGTCGGCTCTAAGGATAACTTTGTCGGGCACCGTTGCAATAAAAACGTCGAGGCCGACGATGGAGAAGAAAGGAGTCTTGCACCGCCATTCCGCGCCCAGCGTGATGTCTTTCTCAAGACAAGTTGTGTCGAGCCTTTCGAGTGCTTTCTTTGTGACGGCGACTGCTTCCTCAGTCGTCTTGCCTTTTATGTCTAAAGACGCTCCCACGCTCCAGAGGTTGGATGCGCAGAGAGCGGCAAACGCACAGAGAGTGACAATGTTACGAGCCCATTGCACGAAGGTAAATGACAAGTCAGAAACGGCAGACATTTTGCTACGCCGAGAAAAACCAACAGCGCGTCACCTCTAACGCGCCCTTTTTCCTCAGTGTGTCTCGGCGTCCCCCTTGTCTGAGCTACCTGTCAGATTCGAACTGACGACCCATTACTTACGAAGCAATTGCTCTACCGACTGAGCTAAGGTAGCGGTTGGAGGATCATCCCACTTTGGCTTGCTCGCGCTGGCGCTCAGCCGACGCGCGCTTGCGGATGTATTGCACCTGCTTTTCCAGCTCGAGCAAATCTTTGCAGATGAACTTGCCTTGATCGAGTCGCATGTTCTTGTCGCTAAGCATCGTAATCAAATGCTCCTCGCCTTTTTCTGGCGCATAGCCCAACATCTTCAAAAGCTCCGCAGAGCCGATGTCAAAAGTATAACTCGTCTTGGGCTGGATTGCCACTTTCTTTTTCTGCACCTGCGTTAGGAGCATATCGTACATCCGCCCGACAGGGTCGTTGATGAGTAAGTTGGCGAGCTGTCGATACGCCAACCAAATGCGTTCGCTCAAAAGCGTGATGAGTTTTGTCGCAAGTTGCGGCTGCGCTTGAACCATGCCTTCAAAGTTCTGCTTGTTGATGGCGAGCGTTGTGACGTTGCCCGATGCAACGGCCGACGCGGAACGCGGCTTGTTTTCTAAGAGCGCCATTTCGCCGAAAATATCGCCGGGGTTGAGAACCGCAAGCATGACTTCGTTGTCGTTGACGACCTTCGTTATTTTGACGCGCCCGCCTTGGATGATATAAAGTTCGTTGCCGGGTTCGTGTTCGATAAACACCATCTGCCCGTCTGCGAAAGAACGCGCAAGAGCATTCCCCGGCGGCACAGGAACAGACATGGGAGCACTCATGTTTTGCAGAGCCATTTTGGATTGCGCCGCAAACGAACCGTTCGGATAGTATTGCAAGTAGCGTTGGTAAGCGTATGCCGCATGCTTCATCTCTTGCTTGCCATAATAGAACTGCGCGATGTTGAACATGAGCTGAGGGTCTTCTTCAACCGCGCTATGGAAAGTGAGCTTGGTGATGGCACGGTCGATGATGCGCAGGCGGAGTGAAAAATAACGGATAATCTTCATCGCAATCGGCGCATTTTTTTGAATGAGGACGCCGAATTGGTCGCGACCGACATTGATCAGAGACGTGTTCGCAAGGCACTGTGCGGTTTCGATATGCGGGTGGCCACTCATCGAAGAGACGACGCCGAAAAAATCACCCGGATTCAGGATGAGGCTCGGGTCTTCGCCCGGAATCGGCATCTCAGCGGTAAGACGAACTTTCCCTTGACGCACGATATAAAATCCGGGCGCAACTTTCCCTTCGACAATGACGAAAGCGTTCTGCTGAAAATTCGCAATCTGAAACATACTCTACTGAATCCCTTTTAAGTATCGGCATAACCCCACGTAAGGTGTAGGGGGCATAGTAGATTTAGTAATTTATGGTCGAGTATGCGGTTATTCGAGAGGGCTCTAAAGTTGCAACGCTTAAGGTAGTTTCGATAGCGCCCGCCGCACTTCGTCGCAGAGCCGTAAGAAGGGTAAATCCGCCACATCTTTCTTGGGAAGAATTGCCAACTCGAAACCGTGCTTCGTGATGCGCCCTTCCTGCAAGACAGCAAGAAGGGCTTCGCGCAAACGTCTTTTGATACGGTTGCGCTGGTGCGCGTCGCCCAAACGCTGGCTCACGGCAAAAACAACTTGGAACGGAGGATTAACACTTTTGCTACGGTAATAGCGCAGCATGAGACTCTTTTCAAAAATCTTTCGCCCTTCTTTGGCGAAAAGGCGGTCTATGTTTTTCTTGAGTTTGAGAGAAGTATAAAGCCGAGAGCGCTTGACGCCGCCTGCCTTAAGCGGCACGCTTAGCGTTTAACGATGTCCCAGCGGCGGCGTTCGTCAGAAACGGTGAGCTTCCATCGGCCTTTTTGGCGGCGGCGGCGCAAAACTTCGCGCCCTTCGGCGGTTGCATTGCGTGTACGAAACCCATGCGTGCGGTTGCGTTTCTTGTTTGCGGGCTGCCATGTCCGTTTCATAAGAACCGGTTTTCGTGTTGCGACAGGCTGTAAAGCGCAAATGAGAAGGTAGGGCGGTTTTTCCACACCGACTCGGGCAGACTACCGCATCACAGCCAAGGTCAGTTGAAAAAGCGATAGACGCCGGTAAATTGCACGAGGGTCAATAATCCGGTAAGAATTTCCCAACCAGTCAACGGCGGCTTTATAAAGAAGAAAAGCCGAATCGACACGAAATAGATCATGACGAAAAAACTGCCACCGTAGAACCAGGCATCCCATAATTCCTGGGCGTTTGGCTGAACACCCGATATTACGCTGGGTTGCAGCCCAGCAGCGTATTCTGCCAAAGCGGAGAGGAAGAGCGGCACAACAATGACGGTCAGGATGATTCTCTTCATCTGTGAATTGGTTAGCGTTTGGGTATATGTCGCGAAACGCGCCGCCCAGCTATTTTTCGCTCGTGATGCACTCGGGAACAGCACCTGCCACAAAAGCCAAGTTTGGCAGAACCACACTACGCACAACAGAGCTTTTCCGAGACCAAAAGCCGAGCCGCCAATAAGTATATGAAGCATCAACGCCAGAGGCGGCCCCACGAAAATAATGAGTTTGAGCGCCCCGACGAAATTGTACCAACGTGCAGGCGGGCGTAGCGGCGCGAGATCATACACAGCGATGATGAGCGCATAAACCATAAGTATGGCGAGCATGAGGTAGAGTGGATCAAATTGCAATATGCTGAAAAATTCGAAGCGCAAGCCACTAAAATACGGGTTCTTGAAAATCCACCAGCCGACGCAAAAATAAACAAGATCAATCGCGATGCCCGGATACTTTTCAATCCAATCGAGTATTTTCTTCTGCGTCACAACAGCCATACCGGACAACGGAAAGACGATTGCTGGAAAGTAAAGGTGTAATCGCTTTTGCGCTCGCGCTCAAATTTTGCTTTGCCCGTCACCGCACCTGACTAACGCTGCCCCATGCAAATTCCAGTCGGTCAGCTTTGGGATAACCTCATGTTCTTTCTTATCGTCGGTATTTTCTTAGAACTCGCCGTTGCTGCAATTTTTTCCGTTCGCATAATCGATGATTTGCTCAACACAAAAATGCTGCGCTCGATCAAGAATGCCTTAGTGATGCTCGCCGCGTTCGGTATCTGCGCTAAAATCGATGCGCTTCGTTTTTTTTATGGCACAAAGATTGCAGTCCCCGAGCTCGTGCACTATATTCTTTCGAGTTTGGTTTTGGCGCGCCTTGCGAACCTTTTCCATGACTTTGTCGGCTATTTGAAAGAGCGCGTCAAAGCGGGCTAATTTAGCGCGGCACTTTGTGGGATCCCCCGCAAAGTAGTTAATCACTCCGGTTGCTATAACGAACATAAATCCATTATTCTTTACAGCGTGTGCGAACGCGAAAATCTGCCCACGCACACCATGCTTGAGAGCGAAGAAATAATCCGTGTTCTCGAAGGAGTTACTCCCCGTTCGCTAAGGGCTGTCTTAAACGAATTTGCGAAAACGTTTCCTTCGGGACGCGCCGCTTTCTCGACGAGTTTCTCTTTAGAAGACCAGGCGATTACCCATCTGATTGCGACCGAAGACTTGCCCGTCCGTATTTTCACGCTCGATACCGGTAGGCATTTCACAGAAACCTACAAGACACTCGATGCGACACGCGCACGGTATAGTCGTCCCATCGAAGTATTTTTTCCGAACACGCAGGCAGTGCAAAAACTGGTCAGCGAAAAAGGTGCGTTCAGTTTTTACGATAGTCTCGAGAACCGGTTGGAGTGCTGCAACATACGCAAGGTCGAGCCATTGGCCCGCGCACTCAAAGATGTCGATTTGTGGATAACCGGCATCAGACGGGCGCAATCGCCCGAACGGTCGCACCTACCTTTTTTTGAAACTGATCGTACGCACAACCTCGTAAAATTTCATCCGCTCTTGGATTGGTCCGACACAATGCTCAAGGAATTTCTAAGAGAGCACGACGTACCATACAACGCTCTCAGCGACCGTGGCTTCTTGTCGATTGGTTGCGAACCGTGCACGCGCCCTGTCGAACCCGGAGGCGATGTTCGTTCGGGGCGTTGGTGGTGGGAGAGCGCGGAAAAAAAAGAATGTGGATTGCATTTGCATAAGTAGGCAGCATGGAGAAAACATACACACGCACACACCTCGATAGGTTAGAATCAGAAGCGATTATGATATTGCGCGAAGTCGCCGGTCAGTTCGAGCGGCCTGCGTTACTTTTTTCAGGCGGCAAAGATTCGATAACCCTTGTTCGCTTGGCAGAAAAAGCTTTTCGTCCCGCGAAATTTCCTTTTCCGCTCGTGCATGTCGACACGGGGCATAACTTTGAAGAAGTTCTCGCGTTTAGAGATAGACTCGTCGAGGGCTTGGGCGAAAGACTCATCGTCGCAAAAGTTGAAGACAGCATCCGACGCGGAAGTGCGGCCGAAGAAAAAGGCAAGTTCCCCAGCCGCAACGCAATTCAAGCTGTGACGCTTCTCGAGACGATCGCAGAGCATCGGTTCGATTGTTGCATCGGCGGGGCGAGGCGCGACGAAGAAAAGGCCAGAGCAAAAGAACGTATTTTTTCGATTCGAGACGAGTTCGGCGTGTGGGAGCCAAAGCACCAGCGCCCTGAACTTTGGCATTTATACAATGGAACACTCCACCATGGCGAGAATATGCG
>CAUJII010000250.1 GCA_963205035.1 Spirochaetota bacterium | reverse complement strand
ATTGCGGAAGGAATCGTCGCCATGTTGTACGCGGGCGAAGTTTTCTTAAACGGTACATGGCAGGTGAGCCACGAGGACGTGCCGATGTAAAGGTGCGCTGCGAAGTCTTCGACGGCGCCGGAGCCAATAGCAGCAGACTGCACATCGGGTGTACCCATCACGACCTTAATATTTTCGGGAACGCCTAAATCCCGCGCAGCGGCAGGCAAGATGTCTCCCAACACATCGGTTGAAGTCAAGATTTCGGGTAGTTTATCCCCGTCGATGCCGCTTACTTTGAGAAGCCCTTTGTGGTATTTCACCTTGCTCAAGTTCCTATTGTCAGTCACCCAGTGGAGTGCAATAGCGTCTTGTGCGCTGGCGAACTTTCCGGTGAGGCGCAAGTTCAAGTAATCTTTCGGCTCCAGAAATTTGTAGGTTTTTTCATAAAGTTTGGGCATTTCATTCTTAATAAAGAGAATGTGTGCCAACGGGTCCTTTCCCGAAAGACCGGGCATTCCCGCAGTCACAGAAATCCAGCGCACGAGCTTTGCGAGAGAGTAACCTTGAAAATTCAGAAGACCTTTCATGGTCTTCGCGACGTGCTTTGCACCGCGCGAATCCATCCAGATAATTGCGTTGTGGAGTGCCTGGCCGCTCTTGTCGACGGCGACCGTACCCGACCACTGCGAAGTCACGGCAACGCATTCAATCTGTTGAACAGGCACAATGTTTTTGGCGATCAGTCTTCGAGAGGCTGCACAGATTCTCTGCCACCACTGGTTCACGTCTTGCTCGGCGCCCCCATGCGGCAAGAATATCAAATCGGTCGGCTCAATCTCACAAGCTAAAACCTCGCCGCGTTCGCTCACGAGAGCGACTTTGGGGCCCGAAGTACCTAAGTCGATTGCAAGGATGTACTTGTCGTTAGACATTATTCACACGATTTTCAGAAAGGCGCACCCGTAAACCATAATTACTTACTTTGGCCTCTATTGATTTTCACCGTATATCGAATCTCTACGTTGCCGCATGTACTCGCGTTTTCGAGGTTATCTCTTTCTCTCAGTGCTCCTATTCGCCGTTTTCGCCGTTATCGCTTGGTTCCAAAGCCGTCCCGCACAAAAAATTTCTGCTGCTTCGCCCGCAACGACGGCACAAACACATAACAAAGAAAGCGAATCCTTGTCAAGACCGCCAGCCGTCGCTTCGGGAGAGATTTCTTCCAACTGGCGCACAGATATTGGGGTGCCGGTTCTTTGCTACCACCAAATTGTGACAACAGAGCAATACCGCGAGAGACCGACACCCTATGCGGTGACGGTCGACGAGTTCCGCGCACAAATGGAATACCTTGCAACAAATAATTTTTACACCATTTCGTCCGATGACCTCTTGGCTTATGTGAAGGGAGAAAAGAGTCTCGATTTTTCAGACGGCAAGAGACCCGTTGTGCTCACCTTTGACGACGGCAATAACGATTTTGTGAACTATGCACAGCCGATTTTTGGTAAGCACAAATTCAAAGGCGTGCTCTTTATCTATCCCACATATATTATTGCGCGCAAGAAACGCGCTCTGACGTGGGCGCAAGTGCAAGAAGTCTCGAAGGCAGGGCATGCGATTGAAAGCCACACGATGTGGCACCCGATGCTCAACACAATGAACGAGAAAGAACAGCTTGCACAATTTGTCGACTCGAAAAAGACGATTCAGAAACGGGCCGGTGTGACTGTCTCTCAACTCGCTTATCCTTTTGGGATTTATAATTCCGAGACAATCCCTCTTTTGCAGCAGGCGGGTTACACTGCCGCGTACACAATTTTTCATGGCGCAAACCATGTGGGCGAAAACCCGTATCTACTGAAACGCTTTCTCGTGACGAAAGGCGACAATGGCAAAGCGTTTGCACAAAAGACTCTCGCGCATTCGTTGCCGTTCAAGAACGTCGATAGCGAACCCGGAGCGATTATCAATTCAGAGAAGACGTTGAGCTTTCAAATACCGAAAGGGCTTGCGGTGAATAATCTCAAAGTCAGAGTTTACTCGACAGCGCAAGCATTCCGTTACAACGCGCAAACAGGAAATCTCGTCGTCGATTTTAAGCCCTCTAAGAAGCGCCTGAGCATTCTCGAAGTGCTTTACAAAGAAAATGGGATTGAGTACCGTGCTAATGCGCTCTTTAACCATAAGACGGGCAACGCCCCACAACAGAAGACGCAGAAAAAAGCAAAGTCAAAAAAACGCCGCCATAACGCATGAAAAATACCCGCTCGAAAACATCGACCACTCCAAGCACCGCACGCACAAGCGGTACAAAGCGCGATTTTTTCACTGCACCCAAAAAAACCGTCGAAGCTCAAGAGGCACACGCCTCGTCGCATGTGCAAGTGCGGTTGGGTAGCTTCTCTATTGAGAAGAAGGCGGGGTTAGAACTCATCTCGCTGAGATTACGTCAGCTCTTGACGAACACCCCCGGAACTTGGGATGCGATCTACCGTGAAGAAGGCGGTTCGTTTTGGGGCCTTTTTCGTAAATACCACGTCCCCCTCTTGGTTCCGTTTATCATTTTCTTTTTTGTGCGCGAGCTTATCGTTTTCAAAAACTTCAAACTTTTCTTGCGGCATATTTTTATTTTCCTGCCCGCGGCGTTTGCATTTTTTATCGGCTATATTTATCTTTTGGGAGTGATTGCCGAAGAGACGGCCGAACATACCGGGGGTCGGTTTACTCCACAGAGCGGTTTACGCATCGCGCTTTTTTCTTCGCTGATTTTGAGCTTTATGTCGGTGGCGGCCTTTTTACCGTTTGTTGGTGTGCCGCTTTTCCTCTTCGCTCTCTTTTGGCATTACCGCCAACTCTTCATGGGCGCACGGACGCTCTTGCATATCAGCGAAAAAAACGACCTATTATACCGCCTGAGTATTTTCGTCCTGTGGGCCCTCATGGGGCTCGCCGCCTTTTTTATCTTGAGTCTCTTAAGCCTTCTCTCGAATAAATTAGGGCTTGTTGCGATTTAATCGGTTTCATTCACAATGATATCGTTTTCGCGCAGAAAAAGAATTCCGCGCTCTAAGTCTTGTAAGGTGCCTTCGACAGTAACGATGAGCGACCCCGAACGGTCGGGCCCAATGTTTGCTTCGAGAATGTTGGGTTGCAGACGATACTCAGTCACCATGCGATAAAGAAACGCATCGCGCACGCGGTGCAACGGTACTTCAAGTTGTAGTTTCTTGAGCACGGCCCATTTCGGGCCACCGGTTGAGGGTTGTCAAGGAGATTGAGCATGGCTGGAACTCGCTGGCTATGCTTTTGCCTTGACCACTCCGGCGCATTGCCAAAGTTCAACCGTGGTCTCACACATCTATTTCGACCCGTCGCTTTCCCGCATTTCTCTCGAACCTTTCCGAGATTCTGTCACGTTCACGGCCATCACCGAAAATCTCGTCATTAAATCAGCACACCCCGACGAAGAGCATGCGGTGGTCTGGCTATTGAGTGAAAACTCGCTCGCCGAGAATGCCCAGCTCGTCCATAACTGGCTGCAAAAATATCCACAGCACCGCACACGCATCGTTGTACTCTGCGACCATGAATACGCAGACCATCTTTTTGCGCCACTCAGAGAAGATCAAATCCATCTTTTCTTACCGAAGACTATGCCGATGCCTCAAGTGCGAATTGCGTGCGAAACGCAATTCGCGGCGTTCCATGCGGAATACGACAGGTTAAACCTCCAAGAACGTCTGGCGAATAGTTATATTGAGATTCGCCGATTAACTACTGTGGGGCAGGCATTAGCGACAGAGCGCGACTTCGACCGCCTCATCGAACTTGTGCTCCAATCGGCGATTGAACTCACTGCGTCCGACGGGGGATCGATTTACCTCACCGAACGTATCGGCACGGCGAGCAAGCCGACGCACATACGTTTTAAGAAGTCAGCGTTGCAACTCGGCGCGACGGAGTTCTTGCTCCCCATCAACTCAAGCTCGATTGCAGGCCATGTCGCTCTGACGGCGCAGCCGCTCTTGCTGAACGATGTCCACAATCTGCCAGCGGGGACCACTTACACGTATAATTCCGACTATGACAAGGCACATAACTATTACACAAAGTCGATGATGGTTATTCCAATGAATAACCACCACGACGAGGTCATTGGTATCATTCAGCTCATCAACCGCAAACGCGAGCCCGATTTCAAACTCTCGCTCGACGATATGAAGGGAGGCGCGGTCATTTCTTATACGCGCAAAGATTATTCGCTCGTGAGTGCGATGGCGGGGCAAGCGGCGGTTGCAATTGAAAACAACCAGCTCATCCAAGACATTCAAAATTTGTTCGAGGGTTTTGTGAAAGCGTCGGTGACCGCCATCGAGCAGCGCGACCCGACAACGAGCGGGCATTCTTTCCGTGTTGCGGATTACTCGGTCAACATCGCGCAAGCCGTCAACAGGAGCACAGAGCCGCGCTTTAGTAACGTGCGTTTCAACCGCAATCAAGTGCAAGAGTTGCGTTATGCGTCGCTATTGCATGACTTCGG
The DNA here is from genome assembly GCA_963205035.1 of Spirochaetota bacterium. GTDB lineage: Bacteria > Spirochaetota > Leptospiria > Turneriellales > Turneriellaceae > Turneriella. The sequence goes on along the minus strand of CAUJII010000250.1, from coordinate 2,374 downwards.
CAAAGTCGGCGTGAGAGAGGATGTTCTGGTCAAAGCGAAGAAGCTTTATCCCGCGCAGTTAGAGCTCATCCGTTGGCGATTCCATTATGTGAATAAAGAAATCGAAGCGCGGCACTTGCGCCGTGCGATCGCAGAGATGCAATCCGCACCCGCACAAGAGTGGCCTGCGATAGAGGCGAAATACCATAATGAAATAGAGAAGCAGCAAGAAGAAGCCGAACAGATGTTCTCGGCGATTCTTTCCGCAAACGAGCCGACGGTTTTGGCTGCGGGCTCGTTTGAATTCCTCCAGAAAATTGCAGAGCGGCGCATTGAGCTTTCGACAAAAGAAGAAATCCCCTACATCAGCGACCAAGAACTCGTGATGCTCTCCATCCGCAAAGGCACGCTCGACAACGAAGAGCGGCTCGAAATCGAGTCGCATGTCAAGCACACCTATAATTTTTTGCGACAAATACCGTGGACGCCGAACCTCCGCTGGATTCCCGAGATTGCTTATGGCCATCACGAAAAGCTGAACGGCGAAGGCTATCCGCTCAAGCGGCGCGACTCAGAAATTTCTCTGCAAACGCGCATGATGACGATTGCCGATATTTACGACGCGCTCACTGCGTGGGATAGACCCTATAAGAAGGCAATCCCTCCAGAGAAGGCGCTCGACATTCTGCAGATGGAAGTCAAAGACGGGCATGTCGACAACGACCTCTTAAAAATTTTTATCGAGGCAAAGATTTTCGAGCGTATTGAAGAGCTACGCGCGATTGGAGCGGGTTAATGGAGAAACTAATTTTTTCAGGGGCGATCCTCATCGCCGTGTCTTTGGCGTTGGCGTGGCTTTTGGTCGCTGTCAAGTACATGGGTTGGTTTACGGGAATTTTCAAGAACGCGAAACATCTCTTGAGCGCGCACATTGACTATCTCTTGATGGCGGTCTTGAACTGGCTCTTATACCTTTTGCTCTTGAACCGGGTCGGCGTCGTCGACGAGCGTGCGGTTTGGTGCGTCATTATCGGCTCGTTTTGGAACCCCTTCTTGTTTCTCGTCATGTCGGTGAAACCGGAGATTCGTAAGTCACCGTTTTCGCCTTTCGGCATGTTTTCCTCCGTGTCGTTTATTATTACGACAACGGGTTATTTGTGGGCCGCAGGGTTGGCGGCGCACTGGATTTAGGCTTAGAACTCGCTGGCGAATCTACTTCTGCCAAGTGGCGCGGCCATCGCCTGAGACGTTTCGTCCGCCGTCTAAATCTACCTGCGGGTGGAGCGCATAAATATCGATTACCGATTTGAGACGGGCTAAATATTCGCGTCCCCATGCGGCCCACGTGTTATCAAACGACGAAGCCTCCGCCACATACCCTTCGGCTTTCAGCCCCAACGCCTCGGCTAAGAAAAGCGCGCGCGGCAAGTAAAGCTCTTGACTCACGACGACGGCCGTCTTAACGCCGAACACCTGCGATGCGCGCAGCATTGTGTCATACGTCCGCTGGCCCTTGTGGTCTAAAAAAATATCTTCGGGCTTCACTCCATGCCGCAGGCAATAATCGCGCATTGCATGGACTTCGTCGTAGTATCTATCCTGATTATCGCCCGATAAAAGTAGTTTGGGTACAATGTTCTTGTTATAGAGCTCGATGCCAGCACGCAGCCTGCCCAAGAGAGTGTTCGAAGGCTTCTTGTTCGGCAAAACGCTCGCACCCGGAATCAAAGCCACTTGGGCCGGGTGTGGTGCGCCGTGTGCCTCGGTCGTGCGATAGAGCAGAGCGCGTGTACGCCACTCTAAATAAAAAGGAATCAGTGCGGAGATAAATCCCACAAGGAAAAAAAGGATCAAGGCAAAACGCAATAATCGAAACATAGGGTCCGTTGCAAGGTCTCGGGAAAGTCTCAATCGGTGACACGCCTTGCACAGCGAAATGGTTGACCGGTAGGCTCTCTTCGCCGTTTTCGCACGACGTGGGCTATATTTTCCGCCGCCTTCTTTTGATGATACCGACCTTCGTCGGAATTATAACGATTACGTTTTTTTTAATCAAAATGCGACCCGATGCGCTCACGACTGCATCGATGGGGCCAGACGGCATGAAAGAGAGCTCGGGGCTGACCGAATTCCAAAGCAAGATGCGCGCTTACTATGGCTTGGACGACCCGCTCCATGTGCAATACTTTAGGCTATGGAAAAACATCCTGACGCTCGATTTCTCTGAAAGTCGCATCGACCACCGCCCTGTACTTTCTAAAATGGGGGAGGCACTCCCTATCACGCTCTTTTTCAATATCGTGACGGTAATTTTAGTCTACACAATTTCTATTCCACTCGGAATTTTTATGGCTCTACACGACAACGAGAGGCGTGAAAAAATTTTGGCGGGTGT
>CAUJII010000249.1 GCA_963205035.1 Spirochaetota bacterium | reverse complement strand
GGGACAAACCTCTGCGCTTGTCGAATGCAAGATAACGTGGCGCACTCTCACGCGAATGCCCGAAGAGGAAAAGGTGCGGCAAGACCCTGCCATCTTTGGCGGGGAACTCAAAGGCGCGGCCTCGAAGCAGAAGCATTTAACCACACGCGGTGTCGACCCTGACCAAGTCATTGCTGCAATCCGTGCGACCGAGCGCATGCTTAATATTTTGCTCAGAAACGCGCCATGAAAGACATAGCAGTCGTCTACAAGTACTCTGCGCTTGAAAGTTATAGCGCAAAGCAAATCCGTAGACATAAAGAGCGTAACCCCGAACTCTTTCACCGCATGCAGGTCGCGCACGACGAGCATTCGCAGGCGTTTGAGAGCTTGCAACGTTATCTAAAAGAAAAAGATTTCTCCGTGACTTACTTTGAGCGCGACACGTTGAGCCGCAATTTAGACGACTTCAAGTTAGTTATCTCTTTCGGCGGCGACGGAACTTTTATCAATGCGTCGCATTTTATCGAGAAGAGCTTGCTCTTGGGTATCAACTCGTCGCCGCAAAACAGCATTGGGCATTACTGTCGCTTTGAGCTGAAGAGCCAAAGCGGCGTGAAGACTTTCCGCAAAAAAATTAGCTCTCTTATTCAAACTTCCTCTCGCGCAAGTTCTGAAACGCATCTTTTGCGCATGCAGGTGAGCGTCGCCGATAAAGTTGTGGGATTTCCCGTTCTCAACGATATTCTTTTTACAGAACAAAATCCCGCAGCGACTTCACGGTATACTTTGATTTACAGAGGTATACGGCATGATCAAAAAAGTTCCGGTCTTTGGGTGACAACTCCGACAGGCTCGACAGCAGCTTACCAATCTGCGGGTGGCAAGCCTTTTCAAATAAAAGAGCTTCGGTTTATTGTCCGCGAGCTTTATAGCGATACCGTGGCGCAGACGGAGCGTCGGCCTCACGAAAAAAAACTTCTTGCGGGGAGTGTGAAGAGTGGCGGAGTTCTCGAACTCGTCAGCAGTATGATGCACGGTGCGCTTTATCTGGACGGTTCACACCAAAAAGTGCCGGTCGTTCTCGGAGACCATATCGTTTTGAGCGTACACCAGCACACCTTGCGTGCAATTTATTAATGTAGCTATTCTTCAGAGCTCTTATCGACTGGGTACGAACCCAAAATACGAAACGCCGAAGTTAGAGGACGCATCTTTTCAAACGCCTTCTGCATAGGCTCGTCGTCCGCGTGGCCTTCTAAATCGACAAAAAAGATATAACTCCATACTTGGCTGTGGTCTGGACGCGACTCGATCGCACGCATGTTGATTTTCTCTTCATAAAGCGGTTCGAGTGCGCGGTAAAGAGAGCCGGTGCTGTCGGGTAAGTTAAAAGAAATCATCGTTCGGTTCTGTTCTGCTCTGCCCGCAATATCGTGGCCCACGACAATAAACCGCGTGAAGTTACGCTTGTAATCGGTAATGTCTTCGACGAGCGGCTTGAGTCCATAGAGTTCGCCCGCCACATCCGATGCAATCGCGGCGAAGCGTGCGCTTTGCTCTTGAGCGACAAGGCGAACTGCCTCTGAAGTCGAGGCGGTTTCAACCCACTCGGCGTTCGGCAGGTTGCGCAGGATAAAATTACGCGCTTGCGCATACGCCTGCGGGTGCGTAAAAATTTTTTCGATCGAGGATAAATCCGTCGCAGTCGAAAGCAGCGATTGTTTGATTTGAAGTACAATATCCGAATAAATATGTAAGTCGTATTTGAAAAGAGCGTCGAGCGTTGTCTTGACCATCCCTTCGGTGGAGTTCTCAATCGGCACAACGCCATATTTCACTTCGCCGTGCTCGACAGCTTGGAACACATCGTCGATTGTGCGAAAAGAGGCAAGGCTTAAAGAACGCCCAAATTTTCGCTGCGCTGCTTGATGCGTAAAACTGCCTTCTGCACCAAAGTAGCCAACCTTGAGCGAACCCTCGTGCTTGAGCGTCGCGCTCATGATCTCGCGATAGATGTTGCGGAACGATTCATCATCCAACACACCGGGGTTCATTTTTTGGATCTTGGCATAGACTTCCTGTTCGCGGTGTGGTTGATAAAGCGGCAAATTCTCTTTGGCTTTGACTGCGGCGATCTCGCGCGCGACCTTGGTGCGCTCGCTAATCAGGCGCACAATTTCTGCGTCGAAGCGATCGATTTGTTCTCTAAACTGGTTCATATTTCGTTTTGTGCGGTTAAATTTTCCAGATACGCTGCCAACTACAACTCGTCAAAGTTGAGCTCCTTCACGTCTTGAGGTGCGGGAAGTTCGTCGAGACTGTTCAAACCAAAATAGCGCAGAAATTCTTTTGTCGTCGCGTAAAGCGTGGGCTTGCCGACAGTCTCTTTTTGTCCCACGGCTTTGACGAGTTTTCTCTGCTGCAGTGCCAAGAGCTGCGCTCGCGAATTTACGCTGCGTATTTCTTCAATTTCTGGAAGAGTAATCGGCTGCTTGTAAGTCACAATCGCCAACGTCTCGAGCATTGTTCGACTCAGTGTCTCTTTCTTTTTCTGCCGCAGAAAATTTTGTATTGCAGGGTAAACCGCAGGCTGCGTTGTAAACTGGTAGCGCCCGGAAACTTCGACGATTGTGATCCCCGCTTCGCGCTCGGCATATTCGTCGAGCAAAGAATCGAGCGCAATTTTTACTTGTTCAATATTTTCGTTTAGTCCTGTTGCAATTTCTGCCGCTGCAAGCCCTTGGCCTGAGACAAAGAGCAGTCCTTCAATCGAAGCTTTGAGATACGCTGAGTCGTTCATGTTTTATCAAAGGGGAGGGTGGGCTGCGCCGTATCTTGAGCGTAGTCGGGGGCGTGCGCAAAATGGATGTCCCCCAACCAGGTGTCTTGTCTCAAGACAAGAACCTTTTGTTTTGCAAGCTCTAAGAGTGCTAAGAAGCAGGCAACAATACGCGCCACGCTGAAAGCGACGACACTGCGAAAAAAAGACGCTTCCTTCTCGCCGATGAGCTTGGTGAGCAAATAATCCATCACTTCTTCGGCGGTGATTGTTTCGTCGTGGATTTGCATCGGGCGTGATTTTTCTTCTTTCTCGAGAAAATCTTTGAATGTGCGCAAGAAAGAAAGCAAATCGACTTCAAGATAGTCGGCGTCTTTTTCAAACGCATGCCAAGTTTGCTCACGTGTGAGGCGCAGTTGCGAGCGTTCTTCAAATCGCCGCATCTCTTCGGCGGCCTGCTGCATTTTTTTGTATTCGAGTAACTGTTCGACAAGTTCAAAAGGCAGCTTGTCGGCGATTGTCTCTTCGGCCACCACTGCGTTCGGCAAGAGCAGCCGGGATTTGTAAAAGATAAGTCGGGTCGCAATTTGCGTGAAGTCCGCCTTCTCTTCGAGAGAAATCGCCGTGTTGCCGATGTATTGCAAGAAATCAAACGTGATGCGCGAAAGAGAGACAGAAAAGACGTCCACTTCATAACTTTCAATAAGAGACCAGAGGACATCCAGCGGGCCTTTTTTCTCTGAGCCCGCGCGCGTTTGGAACTCGACTTGGAATTGTCTTGCCTCGTCGTTTACCGCGTAAAGGCTTTGAGTCATTGGAGACCCCTTGGATGACAATGGAATCTCGTTATCATGCAATCCCCAGCCAGCGTGTCAGAAAAGCTCCGGTCAAAAAATCTATACGCCAAAAATCATAAAGAAAGATGACAAGCGCTAAAATAGCGAGCGTATCGATGAAGATGGAAAAAAAACGCCATTGCATGTACGGAGCAAAGTAGGTTGTCGCGGCGTCGAAAGGCGGCAGCGGAATAAAATTGATGATGAAAAGCGCCCAAGTCTGCTGCAAAAAAACGGCAGAAAACCGCGCAGAAAAAGAATTCATTTCAGGAGATTTCAAGAGAACGTAAATAATTCCCATGGCCAAGAGGATGAGTAACCACAACTGGCTGTGCAAGAAGCGTAAGAGGGGGACAATACTTTCGCGGATGAGCCCGCCCGGGGCTATGCCCGTCAAAGAAAGCGACGCGAAGCTAATCAAAGAAAATTCTGTCGTTGCTCGAAATTCTTTGTCGCCGGCCATGCGCGCGCAAAACCACTCCCGGCTCATCAAAATAATGAGTGCCGAAGGGATGGTCAAAAGTAAATCGCCCGAAGCTGTCGTGAGGTGGCTTACGAATTCCACTAACCGCCCCCCACATAATGGATTATTTCAATTTGATCGCCTTCCTGAACAGGGGTGTTCTTATATTCGCTGCGTGCAATAATTTCACCGTTGAGTTCAATCGCGACACGGCGAGGAGAGAGCCCGCGCACTTCGATTAAGGCTTCGAGAGTGCGGTTCTCTTTCAAAAGCGAAAAGTTGAAATTTTCTCCATTGACTATCATAGAATCTGGCAGAGGTGTCCTACGGCAATAATTGCGGCCGTTTCAGAGCGCAAAACATTTTCAGAAAGTAGCAGCCCTTGGCCGGCAGAGCGCAGCGTGTCGAGTTCGCGTGGACTAAACCCGCCTTCAGGACCGTTCACAAAACAGGCGGATTTTTCTCTTAGTTCTCTGATATCGGAAAGTTTCTGACTCGCTTCTAAATCTCCAAAAAATAGATTTTTTTCTTTAGGTGGGGCTTCCAGAAACGCATTCACGGCATGGAGCCGGGGAGTAAAAGGGTTATACGCCTGCATGCATGCGTTTTCGAGTATTGTATGTAGTCTTTCGAGATTGTCTCGTTCGGACGTAGAGTAATCACTCGGCGTGAGAATGATGTCGGTCACGCCTAACTCCGCCGTTTTTTGCAAGAGCAACGCGAGAGCTTTGTTGCGTAGCCACGCTTGCAGAAGAGTCACTTGCCGTCGAGGTTTCAAGATTTCATCGACTCCCTCAGAAAGCCATTCGAGAGTCTTCTCTTTGATGCGCACACTTTTGAGGCGGCCCAGACCGTCGCCCACGATAGCTTGCCATTCGTGCGTGCGCTTCAGGACTTTTGTAAAATGGGCTTCATGCCGTTGAGGTAGTGGAGAGCTTCGTTTCTTAGAAAGATCGTCGAATTCCGAAGGAGTCAGCAGAACGAACGCGTGCTCCTTCTGACGTGTTCGTAGCGTGGCTGAGAGAGATACCACAGCTATTTTTCGATATTCTCTTTTTTGAAAAGAGAATCGTCGAGGCGAGCTGTCTTGTCGATAGAGAAAAATTCTAACGTACTTACCGTTCCTCGGCTCAAGTCTGCCATGTCCCAACGGATGGGATATTCGACTTCTTTAGTTTGCGTCTTGCTTTCGCGCACGCTGAGTTTGCCGTATGTAAACGAAAGCGTTTTCATTAGCACCTTCGCCGAATCGTAGTAGTCAATGCGCATGACGCGGTTTTCTTTTTTCGGGTCTACGAAAACATTGAGCTTTCCATAGAGCCCTTTGTCGAGCGGCAAATTCTCAATAATTTGTAAGTCGGTGTTCTGGATGTTTTCAGTCCCACGCGCTTTCTGCTGGTAGTTATCGATGAAAGAGGCGTTGGCGATATCGACATAAGCAAACCCCGAGTGCAAGATGTTCTCAAAACGATCTAAATATTTTTTATGATAAAAACGCCGCTCCTGTGTGATGTACGCATAGATATCTTGGCCCTGGTTGTTATAGAGGAGCTTCATGACATTACCGCTTGTGAGCGAATCAAAAACAAAAAAACTCGCATTCTTTTTTTGATAGAGCGACACCTTATACGCAATCGATTTGCCTTCGCGTGTCGTGATTGTTAGTTGGAGTTTTTGATACCCATCGCTATAGAGGAGTGTTTGAAACACTCCATCCATAATTTCAAACGCAGAGCTGCCAATACCTGTCTTACCTTGCGCAAGGATAAGAGACGACGCAAGCGAAAAAAGAAAGGCAGTCTTAAGCAAAAGCTTCATTGGACTAGTGGCCTACTTAAATAAGTTGGCCACCGGCGTCAATGGCCTTCTCAATCCCCAAAACTTCGAGTTTTTGCGCGTTGAAAGATGCAGTGTCGCTTTTCTTTGCACCGAGGAGCGCTTTACCCAAGGGCGATTTGTAAGAGATAATACC
>CAUJII010000248.1 GCA_963205035.1 Spirochaetota bacterium | reverse complement strand
CTCGACTCGCTTTAAGTCTTCGGTTGCGCCGAAGATCGAGTCGGCGTGTCCGGTAAAAAAGTACCCGCCTTTGCGTAAATTGGCGGCGCACCGGTTCGCAATTTTTACGATGTCTTCGCGCGAAAAATAGATGAGCACGTTACGGCAGAAAATAACGTCGAAGGGTTGGGTGAAAGGGTAGCGTTCGTTCATAAGGTTTATCTTGCGCAGTTTGACGCGTTGCCGAATTTCCGGGATGACCCGGCGCAAATTCGATGTCTTGTCTTTGCTTTGCATAAAATAGCGCGCTAAAATGTCCGAAGACATCATATTCACCTGGTCTTCTTCGTAGACGGCGCTATGCGCATGCCACAAGACCTTTGTCGAAACATCGCTCCCCAAAATTTCATACGGGATAACGATATTCTCCGTGCGCATGTACTCTTCGATAATGCACGCAATCGAGTAGAGCTCTTCGCCTGTCGAGCATGCCGCGCTCCAAATTCTCAAAGGCTCGCGCTGGCCGGAAAGGCGCTTTAGGTATTCGGGGATTACGCGGTCGCTTAAGAACTCGAAGTGTCGGTATTCACGAAAGAAGAAGGTCTTGTTTGTCGTCACTTCGTTAAAGAAAGGAGTTTTTTCTTTTTGCCAGCCTTCTGCGCTGAAGAGATAGTTGCAATAGTCTTCAAAATTGGAAAGCCCCAACGTCTTTACGCGGCGCAGAAGTCTGTTCTGCAACAAACTCTTTTTCTCAATCGGCATTTTGATGCCGAGTTCTGTTTCGATGAGGGGACTCAACTGCCCCCACACCGAGTCGGTGAGCACTGGAAGGCTTAACGCAGAAGCCGACATTAGCTACCGACCTTCTCGAATTCATGGTCCATCGCGTCGCGTTGGCTCGTCATTTCGTATTCAAAGCCTTCTGCATGGTTGGTCTTCGAGCGTGAGCCGGTATTCGCTCCTGCGCGAGCGTTTCCATTTTGCAAATGCGCGGTTTTGACGATACCTGCGTTAGGGGTCGCTTTCTTCTGCGCTGCCTTGTTCTTAACAGCGCTCTTTGTTCCTTCCGAAACTTTAACCGCACCTCCTTTCACTGTGTCGGTCTCCCCCGTCATGATGTGCGTAATAATCCCGCGCAAATTATCGGTCTGCGCAGAAAGCTCTTCGGAGGTCGACGCAAGCTCCTCCGACGCAGCGGCGTTTTCTTGCACAATGGTACTGAATTGATCGACAGCGGTTGTGATTTGGTTCGCGCCGGTTGTTTGCTCCTGCGACGCCGAATTGATTTCCGAAACAAGCTCCGCCGTTTTTTGGATGTCGGGAATGAGCTTTGAAATAAGCTCTCCTGCGCTTTTCGCGACTTTGACACTCGTTTCCGAAAGCGCGCTAATTTCTGCGGCTGAGCTTTGGCTCTTTTCGGCGAGCTTCTGCACTTCGGCGGCGACGACCGCAAAGCCCTTACCGTGGTTTCCGGCGCGCGCCGCTTCAATCGAGGCGTTCAAAGCTAAGAGGCTCGTTTGCCCTGCGATTTCTTCGATGATAGAAATACGGTCGGCGATGTCGGCCATCGCTTTGACAGCTTCTGCGACCGCGCCGCCGCCTTCGCGTGCGCTGTCCGCTGCTTTAAGAGCAATCTTCTCTGTTTGGCCGGCGTTGTCGCTGTTCTGTTTAATCGTCGCGAGCATCTCTTCGAGCGAGGAAGAGATTTGCTCAATCGACGCCGATTGCTCGGATGCACCCTGCGAAATTTCCTGAGACGAGGAAGACAACTGTTCGTTGCCTGCGGCGACGGTCTCAATCGACTCCATCGCCTTTTGCATGTTCGAGCTGACGTTCTTCGTAATAAAGAAGGCGAACCCAAACGCAGCCAAGATACTTGCAATCGCCAGCCCCAACGAGAGAGCAAAGATCGAGTTGTAGAGCGATAGACTATCGACTCTATCCTTTTCGAGTAATCGGCTGGCGTCTTGTGTGAGTTCGTTCAACGTATTCAAGCCACCGACAATCTGATCCCTCGCTGCGCTTGTACTCGTATTGACTGCCTGCGCCCTGCCTTCTGCCGTGCCACGCCCAGTGAAAGTTTTCTCCGTTTCAAATGATTTTAGATAGCCCGCCTGAAAAGCCTCGACTTTGCGTAGCTTTTCCTTGTTCGCCTCTATGAATAAGAGCGGGCGCAGTTTTTCCAGATTTGCGGTAAGTTTCTTGTTTGATTCGTCGTAGAGCTTCGCAAATTTATCGCGGCCCGCCGCTGTTGCCTCGAGTAAGAAGTTTTTTTCGGCACGAACCATGTCGAGGAAATCGCTCTTTGCTTCGCCCGCTATCTGAATCTTTTGTGCCGTGTTGGTAACAATAAACTGGATTTTGTCGTTCATCTGACTCAATCCCCTTATGCCCAACACCGAAATGATAATGAGCGCGGTCGTTACGATGCCGAACCCTAAAACCAATTTACCTTTAATTCCCAGTTTCATAGTTTTCTCCTCTAATTATACTTCTTTCCTCTTCAAAATTTCTTGTGTGTTTAATAATAAGATGATTTG
>CAUJII010000247.1 GCA_963205035.1 Spirochaetota bacterium | reverse complement strand
TTCATGCGTCAAACGAAGCAAAAATACCGCACGCTTTCAAGCATACAAGCGATCTTTGCGCGTTTCGACGAAATCAATTTTACTCCCTCTTTGAACATTCCGGGGCGTTTCGACGACGTCAAGCTCACGCAAGTCGGGCATTGCAATCTTTTTATGGGCCCTGCGGGGATAGAGTGTATTACGGAACTCATCCAATCCGAAGAGTCAAAAGATCCGAAACCTGTGCCACTCGATAAAACAGCGACAAAAGAAAAAACAAATACTGAAATTGTATTTCCTAAGAAGTCTACGGTTTCCTCGAAAGGCAAAAAATCTTCCAAAGGACCGGTAGTAAAAAAAGCAAAGAAGCGAAGAACCCCCAAAAAGAAGGTCAGCACACGCAAAACGAAGACAGCGGTTCGACGGAAATAGACGCCTCGGCAGGGCTGAGAAGCCAAATGTAATAACTATTACACAAAAAGTTCCGCCCGAACTGCAGATTCAAACATTCACACCCGCTATCGAGGTCGCGTACAATTTTTAGACGCTCCTCACCTCCATGCCGCATAATAGCGTCTCCACCGTTTTCCAGTAAAGCGCGTGCTCGGCTTTCAAAATGCGCGCGCTGAGCGTCGCTTCGGTGTCTTGCGCCAACACAGGCACCGAGGCTTGCGCCAAAATTTTTCCCGTGTCGACGCCGCTATCGACCCAGTGGACCGTGCATCCCGTAATTTTTACGCCGTAGTCGAGCGCTTGCTTTTGCGCGTTGAGGCCTGGAAATGCCGGCAGAAGTGCTGGATGGATATTGACGATGCGGTTAGGGAATGCCTGGAGCATGGGGCTCGACAAAATGCGCAGATACCCCGCGCAGACAATTAAATCGGGCTTTTCTCTTTTTAGCCTTTCAGCGAGACGCTTGTCGAACGCTTCGCGCGCCTCGCCTTTTTGTTTTTCAAAAAGCTCGCTCCTGACGCCAAAATTTTTTGCTATTTCAAGGCCTTTTGCTTTACGGTCGCTGACGACCAGCGTACACTGCGCCCGCAATTTCCCGTGCTTAATTTTTTCCAAGAGCGCCTGCATGTTACTGCCACGCCCTGAAATTAAGATTACAATTCGGCGCTTACTTTGCGGAGTGCTCAAGAACCATGAAGAAAAAAACTCTTTGAGCGTTTTCATTGGATGACAGACAAATCTGCGCCTTCGAGTTTTTTCGCGAGCTCGATGAATTCGTGGCTCACGCGCACGGGCTTCCCCTTTTTCAAATCGACAGCAACTTGCGACGATGTCCCCTTGGCGAGGAGCTGCAACGTCTTTTTATTATAGATTGCGTACTCCGCTTCGAGAAAAATCTTGCGGATCGAAGTGTAGCGAATGCCGATAACGAGCGTATCGTGCAGCCTACCCTGCCCCTTGAATTCAATGTTTGTGCCAGCAAGCACCGTTGAGAAATTCTCAAAAATTTCGTGGTTGTTATCTGCGGGTAGCCCTGCAATTTCCGCCAACTTGAAGTAATACGCAATCCGCCCTTCTTCAAAGTAATTCAAGTACACGCTGTTATTGACGTGGTTGTAAGCGTCGAGATCGCGCCACCGCACGACGGTTTCCACAGTCACAGGAAACGCGCTCCACGGCGCAGGGGATTGACTCATTTCACACCTTCGATTTCGAGCGCAAAGTACGCGAGAGTTTTTTTAAGCCCCGCCTCTAGTTCGATTTTGGGTTCCCAGTTGAGTGCGTCGCGCGCGCGATCGATGACGGGCTTCCTTACTTTGGGGTCGTCCGCCGGCAAAGGTAAATTTTTGGTTATAAGTTTTTGACCGGTGACTCTCTCTAATACTTGAACGAGCTCGCGGATGGAAAACTCGTGGGGATTTCCCAAGTTGATGGGGCCCGAGTAGCGTTCACGGGGTAAATCCGACAGCGCAAGAATACCTGCCACGAGATCCGCGACATAGCAGAACGAACGCGTTTGCGAGCCGTCGCCATAAATCGGTATGGGTTCTTTCTTGAGGGCGGCGACGCAAAAATTCGAGATGACACGCCCGTCGTCGGGGTGCATGAATTCGCCGTATGTATTGAAGATTCGAAAGAGTCGTGCATCGACATTTTTGAAACGGCGAAAATCTGCGCAGAGCGTTTCGGCCGCGCGCTTACCTTCGTCGTAACAACTGCGCAATCCCACGGGGTTAACATTCCCCCAATAGTCTTCGCTCTGCGGATGGACTTGCGGATCGCCGTACACCTCCGACGTCGAAGCGTGCAAGAAAAGCGCTTCTTGCGCCTCGGCAATGTGGAGTAGATTGCGCGTACCCAAGACCGAAGTCTCCCAAGTATAAATAGGATCCTTTTGGTAGTGCGGCGGAGAGGCGGGGCATGCGAGGTTAAAAATATGCGTAATTCTTCCGTTCTTTAATCCCGCCGCATCTTCGACGGTAGAGTTTCGAATGTCGCGTTTTTGGAAATCGATGGTATTTCCCAACTCTGCCAAATTTTTTTCGCGGCCCGTCCGCATATTATCCCAGACTGTTACCTTGAATCCACGGCTTAATAAATCCCGTACGAGATGCGCGCCGATAAACCCGGCACCGCCGGCGACCAAGGCATGGCGCTCGATTGTCTGTGGCATACGGTAAGGTGGAGATTTGAGACAGGCGAACAACACCAATGTAAATGAGATTCTCCTTTTATGGTTGCAACCCGGCATCTATTCGAGAATGGGGTGCTGGCTTCTGGGGCGCACGGGTTTCGTTTCCACGATTTGAACCAATGCTACTACCTCGGAGTTCATTGGCGCGGTTTTCCACGCAGGCTTGGGGGTGCCCCAAGCCGCCGGCGGAATCTATGGCTTTGTCTGCAAAGACACAAACCCAACGCGCGCAAAAGTAGAGGTACACCTCGAAGAGTAGCGCACCACGCAAGAGCTCCCTCCTTTTTTGCAGGTTCAATTCTGCAAATTCCCGGCGTTTTGGGGCCAATTTTATTTTATGGAATCGCTCAGCGACGAAGATCTCATACGCGAAATTCGCCGCCTCGAGCTGGCCGAAGAGTTGACAGGCGAAAAAGGCAAGAGCGAAGCCGCGTTCGCACAGTTAGTCGAACGGCACAACAAACCTTTTGCGCGCCTCGTTCTGTTACGCTTTAACTTAGATAGTGCGACGGCCGACGAAGTTACGCAAGACTTCTGGCTCGAATGCTACAATGCCCTGCCCCGGTATAGCCCCGAACGCCCCTTCTTAGCCTGGGCGACGACAATCCTCTTTCGCACCACCGAGCGCTTCATCTCAAAGCGGCGCAAGGAGATATCTCTCTCGCCGCAAAGCGATTTTTTCGACGTGCAAGTCGCGTCTGGAGAAAATCCCGAGGAAGCGGCTTTGAAGCGTTCTGAGAATGAAGCGCTCTTGACTGCACTGCAACGCTTGCCCGAGGATTTGGCACTTCTGATTCAATTAAGATTTTTTGAGAATAAAAAAATTGAAGAGATGAGCGAAATGACCGGGCTTGCACGCTCGACTATTTTTGAAAAGCTGAACCTCGCTTACAAAAAACTCCGCCGGACTTTGGGAGATACCCCGAAATAGTCCGTTCTTTCGGAGGCGGGGGTAATTCGAGTTCTAAGCCTAAACTCGTTCCTACAAAAGCTCTTTCGGCACCTTCGCACGCAGCTCTTTAATTTCTGGAAGTGCTTCGCGTTTCGCAACCAAGAGCACGCCGTTATCTTCGACAATCACGCAATTTTCGAGCCCCAAGAGCGCCACCTTCATTTGTGTTTTCACAATGTTGCCTTTAGAACGGTGGCTGATGGTAGAACCGCTGACGACGTGGTTGCCCGCCTCATCGCGAGGATAGATGCGCCCCAAAGCGTCGAAAGAACCCACGTCGTCCCACGAAAAGTCTGCTTGGATGAGGCCGACTTTTTTCGTTTTTTCCATCAGCGCGTAGTCGATTGAAATATTTTCCATCTTCGGAAAATTTTTCGCAAGGCCTGCACTGTTCTGTGCGCAAGCATCCGAAAGTTTCAGCATATTACTTTGATAAACGCGCAAATCTTCACGCAGACGACCTATCGAAAACACAAACATTCCAGAGTTCCAAAAATGTCTTTCGGTCGTCACATAGTGCGCGGCAGTCTGGTAGTCGGGTTTTTCTCGAAAGCTCGAGATGGTGCTCATGCGCGGCACAATTTCTATTCCAGACTCCAAATAACCATACCCGGTTTCTGCGCGTGTCGGTTTGATGCCAATGCACCAGATACGCTCGCCTGCACGAGAAAGTGCGAGCTTTATGGTTTCAACCCACTTATCTTGTTCTTCGATGTGGTGGTCTGCCGCCAATATCACAACACCGGCGTTGTCTTCGCTGCCATTCTGCTTTAAGTACGCTGCAAAATAGGCTATGATCGGCGCCGTGTTGCGCGCTTCGGGTTCAATGAGATATTGCTTCTTGTCGAGCTTGATCACCTTTTGGATTTTCGCCGCCAAGTCTTTGTTTGTGCCGATGTAGATTCGATCGGGGCTCGTCAAAAGCCGCGCACGCTCGAACGCTTCTTCAATGAGTGTTTTCTTCCCGCCGATTTGAATAAGCTGCTTCGGGCGACTCACGCGACTTAAAGGCCAAAGCCTCGTGCCCGATCCCCCTGCCATGATCATGACAAAAGGTTTCCCGTTCGGTGCAAATTCCTTCGCGACTTTAGCGGGCTTTTGTTTCTGCGCCGATGATTTCTCCACCGGCTTCGCTTTTGCTTTCGTTGCCATTTTTTCCTCTCGAACCAGGGGGTCTTCCCTGTGGATTTTGCTCCGAATTTTCAGGAAAGCCTAAAACAACTTTGCCTGCATTTGGAGCGAGTTTTTCAATTTTGTAGTATTCCAAAAGATACGGGTTCTCTTTGATGAGTGCCGCCATTTTTTCCGCTTTAGAAATTTCTTCGAGGTTGCGCTTCCTTTCGAGAGCAAGCGCGCTTTCTTTTTCGATTTGCGAAAGGAGTGCGCGTCTGTCGGCCAACGCGACTTCGTCCAAGTTGCGAATTTGTGCAGCGTAGAGCGCGCTATCCGGAACCGATATTTCTTTCAATTCGATATGCGTCAGTTTGTACCATGGGGAGCGCAACTGCTTATCTAACCGTTCTTGAAGTGCCGGTAAATTTGCCGCCGAGAAATAGAGTTTCAGCGTATTCGCAAGCTTCTCCAACTCCGCCTCATTCGTGTTGACCGACAAAAAATACTCCGACACTAAAAATTGGAGATTCTCTTCGACGACCTTATCGCGGTTGGTCGGAGAAAAGCGGAAAGCCCCAAGGGCTTGGATAGCCTCTTGCGCTTTGACTTCGCCTTCAACGCGCAAACGCAGCTGTACGTAAAAAAAATCTTGCAACCGTAAGTACGCGCTATAGCGCAACGGCAGCTTAACAGAAATTTCTTGAACTCGCGGTGCTACGTCGAGTCTATAAAGACGCCACCTTCCGGGCACAAAGAGCGTCGGAATAAAACGGATGCCGGGTTTTAAGACTTCGAGGCCCTGATTTTCGTCGCCACTCTGTGAAACCGATTGCAGGAGCACGACACTCCCCGCACCCACCGAAAGCGTGTTCAGATAGACAACGGTCGCAACCGAAGACAATGCGAGAATTTGTAAGAGCCTTCTAAAAAAATCGCCGATCAAAGTCTTAGTTTTCCTCGACGCCGGGTTCTGTTACGTTAAGCCGTATCGGTCTTTCGGGGGAGATCGTCGTCACAGCGTGTTTATAGACCATGACTTGCTTTTGATCTTGCTCTAAGACAATCGTGAAATTATCGAAGCTCACGACGCGGCCTTTTATCGGCACGCCATTTGAAAGATAGACGGTAATACCCATTTTTTCTTTGCGTATTTGGTTCAAGATAAAGTCTTGGAGATTATTTTTCATCATGTGTTGTCTCTAAAAAAATCGCCGACAAGCGCGGCAATTCGTGCATTTCCATAAGACGGGTCAACTGTTTTTGTATTCTTTGGTTTTCCCGGAGCGTTCTTAAACCAAGTACGTTGCTTCTTAATGAGATACATCGTATTCTTCACAATCTGTTCGGCAATTTTTTCCACTTCGTCTTTCGCGAGTGTCGTGGGTAGTCTATTTGTCTCTTCATAAAAAGAAAAAAACTCCTGGATACCGATGCTCGTAAATGCAGGCACCTTGCGCCAGTCTGTGGGATTTCTCCTCGAAAGCCACGACACCATCGCAGCTTCGACCTCTTCTAAAATACCCGATGCAAACATATTGTGCGTGCGCTCTTTTACCGCGCTCAAGAGAAATTCTTTCGGCGGCTCGAAGATAAGCATTAAGATGTCGTATTTTTCTGCAATACCGCCAATTTTTGAAACGCTGCTAATGGGCCCTTGAACAGACAACGCCAGCATCAATTGGCGGTTGACGCGCACGCGGTTGTGCGCATGCACTCGGCCTGCGGCAATGGGATCGATTTCACAGAGCAGTCTATACGCCGAGTCGATGTCCAGACCTTCAACCCTCCGGCGTACCGCAGGCAAGATTGTAATTTCGGGGAGTAATCCCTGAAGAAGCGATTGGATATAAAAATAAGTCCCTCCACAGAGCACAGGGATGCGCCCCGCCCTCTCTGCTTCAGCGATTCTTTGCGTGGCTTCTTTGCAGAAGCGGCCCGCAGAAAACACCTCGTCGACATCTAAGAAATTATAGAGCGCGTGCGGTAGGAGAGACTTCTCCTCTTCAGTGGGCGATGCAGATAAAATACGAAGATCGCGGTAGACCTGCTTTGAATCGGCGTTAATGAGCGTCACAGGATGCGCTTGCAAATTCGCATACGCAAACGCCGACTTGCCGCTTGCCGTTGTGCCGGTCAAAATGAGAAGTTTTGGTTTTTGAGGCAAGTCATCAGCCTATGTGAGAGTGAATTTTTTCCAGAAGTTCTTCTGCGGCCCGATCGAGTCTGTCGTTCACAACGGTATAATCAAACCGGTCCTTTTGCAAGAGTTCGAGCTTCGCAAGCTCCAACCTTTTTTGAATCTGCGCTTCTGTCTCAGAGCCGCGTTTCCTGAGGCGTTGGCGAAGCTCTTCCAGACTCGGGGGTGCAATAAAAAAACTCACGAGAGGCACCTTCTTATCGCGTAACGACTCTGCTCCCTGAATATCAATATCTAAAATGGGGAATTTATCCGCATTATGGATTCGCTCGATCTCTCGTTTTTCAGTCCCATAAAAATTATCTAAGACCTGCGCGTATTCTAAGAAATCGCCTTCCTCGATCCGCTTTTTGAATTCGGCGTGCGAAAGAAAATGGTAGCTCACCCCATCGACTTCGTTGGAACGCATCGCGCGGGTGGTAGAAGAAATCGAATAGGTCAACCTTGGCTCTTTATCGAGCAAAATATGGATAAGACTATTTTTGCCGGTGCCCGACGGGGCTGAAATCACAAAAATTGGACGAGAGTCCATTCTTCGCAGATATAGTTTTGTGACGCTCTGTAAACAAGAAGTTGCGTTCGCTTGAAGAATCGTGTAACCTACATTCGATTTGACGCGCTGTCGCAATCCATCAAAATGGACAATGCACGGTAAGAAAACCAATCGAGCAGCTTTGAAGCGCTTTCGCGTCACTGCGAAAGGAAAAATTAAGCGCACCAAAGCGGGCAAGAACCATATCCTCACCAAAAAGACCGCAAAACGCAAGAACGATCTCGCGAAAGCTGGTTATGTCCACGAAGCCGATATGGGCCGTGTCGAACGCCTCATCGGCATTAAATAAGAAGGTAGTCAATGCGCGCAACGAACGGAACCATCCATAAAAATCGCCGTAAAAAAATCTTAACCCGCACCAAGGGTTTCAGAGCAGGCCGCCGCCGTCTCTACCGCACGGCAAAAGACGCTGCGATGAAAGCCGATATGTGGGCTTTCCGCGACAGAAAGCAAAGGAAACGCCATTTCCGCGTGTTGTGGATTGCTCGCATCAACGCCGCATGCCGCATCGAAGGCACGAGCTACAGCAAATTCATGGCTGGAGTCATCAAAGCCAATATCGGCCTTAACCGCAAGAGCTTAAGCGAACTCGCGATTAAAGACCCAGCGACTTTCAAAGAAGTCGTAAAGCAAGCTCTGGCGGCATAGTTAGTCGCCGAGTTTCGCCCGCCGAGCATAGTTACTCACCGCCCAGCAGTCTACCTCGAATGGGGGGGGGCAGCTTGCGAGGGGACTACCCGACTTTCTCTATATTGTTTCCCGATTGAATTTCAGGCAGCATCGATGCGAGTTTTGCGTCGAGTGCTTCGGCGGGAATTTCAGGCGTCTTAATGATGCTGCGAATCAGTATCTTGAACATATCGGCAAACGCTTCAGCCAGAGTGCAGTTGAGGCTTTGCAGATACTCCGGGCGCATCAACTCACGCGACATGCTCACGACCATGTGCGCCAACATCGCCGAAGAGACGTCGTTCACATGGCCTCGCTCAATGCCCTCAGAGAAAAAAACATCGAGTTCCTTTTCCCACTCGCTATACGCCTCGCGGATTTTATCCCAAAGCGCGGGCAAGTTATTGCGCAAGTCAGCAAGCAGAAAAAAACCGATGCCGCTCACTCGCTGTAAAATTGCCGCAAACGCGTTCAGAAGTCTCTCTTCGTATGCGACCTCTTTGTCGCGCAGATAATACCGCGCTTCAAGAATTTGCTCCACCACATAGCTCACGAAAAGATCGAAAAGTTCGTCGCGCGAATGAAAGTGTTTGTAAAAAGTCGCTTTGCTCACTTCCAAGTACTGCGCGATGGCGTCCATGCTGTGCGAACTCATCCCTTTCTCAATAAAGAAGGGTTTGAGCTTCGCAAGATATTCGCTGCGCGTCTTCGGATCTAAGTCGCGGTTCTTATCGAGTGTGCGCCGGCCCATGCTATTTTTTTGCGGTCTTCTTGTCGTCCTTGTCTGCTTCAAGACGCGCCTTGTAAGAATCAATCCCCGTTTTTGCCTTCACTACCGTTGCGTCGTCTTTGACGGCAATCGCCACACGGCGCAGAGCGTCTAAGAGCTTGATAGCCGTGACCAAATCGCTCGAAGCTTTGGTGGAGATTTCATATTTATCGCGGTACCGGTTCGAGGCGTCAAGAAGGTCGTCTGAAACCAACCTTACCATTTCTTTGCGGTCATAGAAAAACTCTTCTCTTGGGTCGCGCTTCGATTGGACTTCACGAAAGTCGATGAGATTTTTCCCTAAGTTGGCGCTGCGTGCATAAAGCTCGGGGAACGACCATAACCATTTAGTATTTGCTCCATAAGATGCGATGAGTTTATCAATCGACTGCCTGATGTGTCGGTATAGATTCAACCTCTTTTTCGGTGAAAAAGGTCCAATTTTATCGAGTTCGTCGCGGTTGAAGTCAATAGGCTCATCGACATCGCCCTTGACAACAACGTCTAAATCCGCGAAGCATTTATAGAGATTTTTGCGGGCATTATCCAAAAAGGCACTGTTCTTGATTTGCATCATCTCTTCGGAAATATCATTCATTTGAATTTGCGTCTGTACCATTTGCAAGAGTTGTGCAATGTTACCCAAATGAAAAAAAGGCTTGAGCTTTTTATTTGCGCTCATGGCCTTTTTATACGCAGCCAGCTCCTTTTCACATTCAGAAATCTGCAGTTTCTGTTCGCCAATGCGTTCATTATAGAGCTTTTTTGTCGCTTGGTCTACAGCCATATTTCATTTTCGGTTAGTTCACGTTAAAAGAATAAAAAAACCCGGTTCGAAAACATCGATAACGGCGAACTTTGACGGCGGCACGGTATGCCGACCCAACACCAAAACACTAAGCGTAAGTGTCAATCGACGACGCTGTGCCGGTTGCCTGCGCTGGCTGGTCTTTTTGCACTGGCTCGACACGGTTTTGCGCCTCTTGTTGAGCGGCCTGCTGCGCTTCGTAGAGACGTTGGGCTTGAGCGCTTTGCTTAACTTCCTGAATCTCCATATTTACATTATACAAAAACCATGGCGCAAGGGGCCAGTTTTTGTTAGTTTGTGGGACAGGGCGCGGGATAATCAGGTGGAATCACGGCGAAAAATTTTGCCGCCTCAGAGAATGAGCACCCATGAAAATCACGAGCAGGTTGCAAACCGTTATGCGAGGCTTTTCTAAAAGGAAAAGCCAGCGCTCGTGATTTTCTAAAGCCCTTTGAGGCAGAATTTTTTGTAAAGCGTAAGAACCTCCGCCTGAATATCCCGCGCCCTGTGGTATTAATCCCACTTTTGGAAATTTAGTCGATGACGCGCTTTCGGCCCGTCAACGCCAAGTGTCTGTCAGTCGACCAATTTTTCCACTGGGTGTTTTGCTTGAGGAGATAAAGTCCACACGCATCGACGAGTGTTAGGTTTTGGTCAGAAAATTGCCGCAGCACTTTTGTTCCCGCCTGAAGAAGTCCATTATCCGCTGGAATCGTTTTAAGTACCGACAGCGATTCTATGAAAGTAAGAAATTCAAGCGCGCGGTAGCTGTCGAAGCGTCTCAAGAACCAGCCATGCGTTTCGGCAATAACAAGCGAGGTTGTCGCCAATCCTTTTGTACGAGCAAAAAGACCTGCAAAGAGTGGATGCCAAGTGTCGCTCCTATCGAAGAAAGCGATGAATGCTCCGCTATCGACGTAGGCTTCGATGGTGCGCGGCAACTCTTTAGTCTTTTCGCGCATAAACCAATTCGTCGATGTCTTGCGAACTCGTCGCACTTCCCGATTCTATGGAACCGCAGAATTTCATCCAAGGTTTGCTCTTATCGGGGGTGAACTCTTTGCGCAGTGCTCTACGCATCATTTCAGCGACCGAGATACCGTAAGCCTTTGCAGTCACTTGCGCAGTTTCCATTTCGTCCTCTTCTAAGCTAATCTGTGTACGTACCATGATAACAAATTTATGATAATTGTTATCACACGTCAAGCTTTTTTGAGAAGCAATTCACAATGGACTGTGCAGCCAGGTATCCTTGCGAAACGCACGCCTGTATCAAGAAACCGCCCGTCGGCGCCGACCAATCGAGCATTTCTCCGACTGCGTAGATTCGCTCAGCCCGTTTGAGCGCAAAGCTCTCTGTTATCTCAGTCAGTGGTACGCCTCCCGAAGAAGAAATCGCCTCGACTAAAGAGCGCGGCGTCCCAAGAATTAACGGAAAATTTTTCAGATAGTCTACAATTTGCTTATTCGTGAGAAATCCGTCAAGAGGCGCATAATGAAAAAGAAGCGCGCGCATCGGCGGAGTGATTGGTATTGCTTTCGCAAGTCGCCTCAGAGGTGAAAGGTTTTCTTTCACTCGCTCCATTCTTTCGAGAATGGCTCCATGCGTTAGGTCGGGTTTGAGGTCAATGAAGCATTCACCTGTCGCACCCTTGGAGTAAATAGGTGTTCCTTCGACGCCATAATCGGTGATAAGTATATCGCCTTTCTGCGCTCCTTTGTGCGACGAAAAAAGTACATTCTTGAGAGGTGCGCGCACGACTTCGGCAACGAATTCTTTTTTCCATGAGACATTAAATCCACAATTTTCAGGCGCGAACGGGGAAAGCGGAATTTTTTTCAAATGAAAAATTTTCTGCCAATGTGGGGGATCTTCTTCTTTAAGAGAGCTTGCTCCACCTAACGCCAGAAGCAGAAAACCGGTTTCAAATACCGTGCCGTCTTTGAAAGAGAGTCTCACAGAATCTTTCTCCTCGTTGAAATTGGCAAGTTCCATTCCGTAATGAAATGCTACTCCACCTTCTTTCAACGCTTGAAGCCAAGCGCGTAAGAGGTTCGAGGCTTTCATATCGCGGACAAAATAGCGGCCACTCGTTCCTCGGTACGTCGACTGCCCGAGTGAATGAGCGAAGTCGAGAAGCATTGGCGGTGAAAATGTCTCGAAAAGTTTCTTCCAGTCAATCCCCTCTCCATGGTATTGCTCCACAAACTCGTTGGGCGGCAGTGCGTTGGTTAGATTCAATCCCGAACTGCCTGCAATGAGGAGCTTGCGCGCCGGGCCGCGATTTTTTTCAAACAGATGAGTCTCAATCCCTGCACGCGAGAGAACCCATGCTGCCATAAGGCCCGCGGGGCCGGAACCCACGACAGCGACTCTCTTAGACTGCATAGGTATTTATACGGATAGAATCGAAGACAATGTGCACTTTCTTATTTACAATACAAATTCGAGAAAAGCAGTAAACTATAAACACAAACGAGGGACAATGAACAAACTATTATCAAACGTCAAATTCTCTAACAAGATACTCCTA
This sequence comes from Spirochaetota bacterium, assembly GCA_963205035.1. GTDB lineage: Bacteria > Spirochaetota > Leptospiria > Turneriellales > Turneriellaceae > Turneriella. The sequence continues at coordinate 449 of CAUJII010000247.1, read as the reverse complement.
CTTCTTGTATTGCCCATACTGAGCATTCTCTATTTTGCGTCGGTGGAACTACGCCGGTCGTACACCATGCTTTCAGAAATGAATTTTATTTTAGAGTTCACGAAATTCACTGTGGCGTCGGGCACGTTAGTACACAACAGCGCGACCGAGCGCGCGATGACCTCTCTTTATCTATCGTCGAACGGCAAAGCGTTCAAGAGCGAAATGCTGCAAGCGCGCACAAAAGTCGACGCTGCCGCAAAAGAGTTCAAACACCAAAGCGAAGAAATGGTGAAAATTGCCCCTCGACTGCAACAGAAAATGGCGACTCTCGTTAACGAGGTTGATCGCATTCTCGAACAACGCGAAAAAATCGACCGACTCGCGATTAAAGAAAGCGACGCACGCGCAGCTTTCGGAAAATTTAACGGCGACATTATTGAATTTGTCGCGCAAGAGGCAAAAGCCAC
>CAUJII010000246.1 GCA_963205035.1 Spirochaetota bacterium | reverse complement strand
GTAATTATTGCGAAACGCGGATAGCACACTCTTCGGGTCTTCTTCACTGCGGTACGTGATTTTCTTACAGAAGTCATTGCCTTCACCGAACTCTTCGCGGACAATTTCGATAATGTCTTCGGCGTGGCTGTCGCTCTTCGCGAATATGAGCGTCTTCGGCACCTCGAACTTGCCGTCCTTATCGTAACGATCGGCGAACATCGCGGGCAAGTTTTCTTTAACAGCCTTGATAATCGTGCGAATCTGCGTGGGATTCACTACATCCTTGTCGAGCTGCTTTCCTGCATACTCTACATCCTCGTCCACCTGCTCCCAAAATTTGCGCCGCGTTAGGCGCTCGCGCTTGTCGACGCTTTGCCCCAGCGCAATTTTGGCTCCCTCTTTCGTAATCTTGGTTTCAATCGTGAAGACCTCGTATGGCACGAGCACGTTGTCCAACACCGCCTTCTCATAGCCATAGTCTGAAACGAGGTTCTGGTTGAAGTAGCCGAACGTGCGGTTGTCGGGCGTTGCAGTGAGGCCAATCTGAAAGGCGTCGAAATAATCGAGCACCTGTTTCCACAGGTTATAGATGCTGCGGTGGCATTCGTCGATGACGATGAAGTCGAAAAACTCGGGCGCGACCTTTTCGTTATAGATAACGGGCATCGGTTCCTTTGCCTCGAACCGAGTTTCATTGGGGTTCACTTCTTCGATACTTTCGTCGAGCTCCGAACCCTTGAGCACCGAATACATGCGCTGTATCGTCGAGATATACACCTTGCTGTCACGCGGTATGAAGCTCGAACGCAGCCGCGTCACGCCGTAGAGTTCGGTGAACTTGCGGTTGTCGTCGTTGGGCGTGTACGATTGAAATTCTTGCTCGGCCTGTTCGCCGAGATTCTTGGTGTCGACGAGAAAGAGCACGCGACCGGCTTTCGCGAATTTGAGGAGGCGGTAGATCGCCGTGATCGCGGTAAAGGTCTTACCTGAGCCAGTTGCCATTTGCACGAGCGCCTTGGGCCGCGCATCTTTGAACGATTTTTCGAGATTCGTGATTGCGGTGATTTGGCAATCCCTCAGCTTTTCGCTATTGAGTTCGGGCAAATCGAGCAGCCGCGCACGCAACGACTTATCTTGTTTGCTCCAGAGTCGCAAAGTCTCAGGCCTGTGAAAAGAAAACACCGGCCGCGACCGTGGCTTCGGGTCATGCGCATCGCGAAAGCGCGTGAGTTCCCCGGTGCTTTCATAGATAAAACGCAGCGGTGCGTTGTCGAGGTGTTTCAGTTTCGCGTGCGCATAGTCTTCGGCCTGCTGCTCGTGTATCGAGAGATGTTCGCCTTCTTCGGCGCGCTTGGCTTCAATAATACCCAATGGTTTTTTGTCGACAAAGAGCACATAATCCGCTGGCCCGACATCGGTCTGGTACTCGCGCACCGCCACACCGCCATTCGAGACGGCCAAATTCATGTGAGTCTTGTTTTGCACAACCCACCCCGACGCAATCAACGCCGCGTCGATGTTATCGCGCGCAATCTGTTCGGGGTTCTGGTTGGACATCGACAAACCGTGCTGTACAGTTCAAAAACTCTTTTATCTTCGATTAAAGACGTCAATACTTTTCACCCCCCACCACCCACAAACTTGAACAAATGTTCAATTTTGTTGACGCGGTATTTCCCCACTCAAAAGATTGTCCTTAAGTATGAGTCACTCCCACAAAAAAGAATCACACACAGAGCACAAGAAGGACGGCGTCATAGAGCTTGTTGAGAAAGCGGCCGCTTTAGGCCTCACCGTTATGAACAGCGTCGCTGGCTCGAAGCTCGCACAAGATACGGGCGTTGCGGGACTCTTCAAAGAAACTCTCTACTTGGGTTCAAAGACTGCGCTCCAGGCGAGTGCAGGCGTTGGTGGAATTTTTCGCCAAGCGAAAGAGCTTGTTCCCACCTCGAAGCTCAGGCAAGGTGAGAGAAAAAGCGAAGCGCTCTTCGACCTCACCTTTAGCGAAGAACAACAGCTCGTCGGCGACATGATTGCAGAATTTGCCGCCGGAGTTTTGCGCCCGACAGGCAAAGCGGCCGACGAAGGAGAGGAACTCTCGGCGGCGTTCTACGAAAAAATTGTGCAGACCGGAATCTTGGGCGCTGCGGTTCCCGAGCAGGCCGGAGGAGCCGCGTATGAACGCAGCCCCGTAACCATCGCAATGATTGCCGAAAAACTCGGTTACGGCGATTACGCGCTCTCTCTAAAAATTCTTTCTTCGCTTTCGGTAATCAATCTCATCAACGATTACGGCTCCGACTCACAACGCGCACGCTACCTTGCTCCATTTGTAGAAGCTAATTACGTGCAAGCTTCGTTGGCCGTCATGGAAAAACAACTGCGCTTCGATTTCGATAAAATTTCGTGCCGTGCCGAAAGATCGCACAGCGGGTTTTGGCTATCCGGCGAAAAAACGATGGTCATTTCGGGAGAATCCGCAGATGCTCTCGTCGTCTTTGCGCGGCTTGCGGGTGCGGGAATCGTTCCTTTTATTGTCGAAAAAAATCAACCGGGTTTGTCGTGGCACGAGGAACGCCACATGGGACTAAAAGCCGCATCGCTCGCAACCGTTCGTTTTGAAAATACTTTGCTTCCTTTAGATAGTCTCTTGGGAGAAGGCGCAGTCGAGTTCGACTTGAAGCATTTTATTGCGTCGAGCCAAGTGGCTATGGGAGCTCTCACAGTCGGCACGATGAAGGCCGCGATTGACTATGCAATCGAATACTGTAACGCCCGCGAGGCTTTTGGCGAACCGATTACAAACCGCCAAGCGGTGGCTTTCATGCTCGCCGACATGGCGACAGAATACGAAGCCCTGCGGCTCATGGTCTACCGTGCGGCGAGCCGGGCAGAGCAGAATCTCCCATTTCAACGCGAAGCGTACCTTGCCGACCTGTACGCGAGTAACTATTCGATGAAAGTCGCAACCGACGCTGTACAGCTTTTGGGCGGGCATGGTTTCACCCGCGAGCACCCCGTCGAGCTCTGGTACAGGCAGCTTCGAGCGAGCGCGGTCTTGCGGGGAGCTCTCTATGGGTAATTGTTATTACATTTCTTGTGAAATGCTGCAAAACACCCTTCGAGGCTTAAAATGAATTTAGAAATCCCAAAAAAATACACAGACATCACTCTGCTCGCCCGCCAAGTCGCTGAAAATACATTCCGCCCCATCTCGCGAAAATACGACAGCGCGGAGCATGCATACCCCGTCGAACTCGACATGTTCGAGTCGATTATGCGCGGCATGGAAGAAGGCGGTGCGGGTCTCGGAGCAAGCGGCGCCACACGCGAAAAAAAATCTGCGGCGACGGGAGAAATCCGTAACGGCAAAAATATGGGGCTTGTGCTGAACACCATCGAGATGTGTCGAGGCGACGCGGGGCTTCTTCTGACGATTCCCGGTCAAGGGTTGGGCAACGCCGCGATTGCCGCCGTCGCGAACGAGGAGCAGAAATCGCGGTTCGCGAACAAGTGGGCTTCGATGGCGATTACCGAACCGGGCGCGGGGTCCGATTCGGGTGCGATCACGACGACTGCAAAACTCGAAGGCGACGAATGGGTTTTGAACGGCGAGAAAATTTTCGTCACCTGCGGCGAGAGAGCGAAGCTCGTCGTTGTTTGGGCGACTCTCGACAAGACGAAAGGCAAGGCGGCTATCAAGTCGTTCGTCGTCGAGCACGGCACACCCGGCATGCGCGTCGAGAGGCTTGAGAAAAAACTCGGCATCCGCGCATCTGATACGGCGACGATTGTCTTTACCGATTGCCGCATTCCGCGAACAAACATTTTGGGTAACGAAACGATCGACACCGAACAGAGTTTTTCGGGAGCCATGAAAACTTTCGACAACACGCGTCCTCTGGTCGCAGCGATGGCTTTAGGAGTGGCGCAGGCGTCGCTTGAGCTCACGCGAGAGCTCTTTGAAAAAGCAGGCCAGACTTTTCATTACGAAAAAAATCAGTGGGATTTACCCGCGCTCGAAGCAGAGCTTTACAGATTGGAAGCAGAGCTCGAAGCCGCAAGACTCTTGGTTCTCAAAGCGGCATGGATGGCAGACAATGGAATGCCGAATTCGCTCGAGGCTTCGATGGCCAAAGCGAAAGCGGGGCGCGTCGGCAATGAGCTGACTCTGCGCTGCGTTGAGCTTTGCGGGCAAATGGGTTATAGCGAAGAGAATCTTCTCGAAAAGTGGGCGCGCGATTCCAAAATTTTCGACATCTTCGAAGGCACGCAGCAGATTCAAAAACTCGTCATTGCACGCCGTCTCCTCAACAAAACATCGAAGGAACTAAAATAATGAACCCTCTTTATATTACAGAACAAATCCCTGTACTCATGACATTGGGCCGCGCTGCGCTTTCGGGCTTAGGCTCCAAGAAAGATGAGGCAGGTTTTGTTTTTAGTCCGAAAGAATTTCAAACAACGTGCACACCGCCTTCGCCAAGCCTCGTTGCCGACTATGTCAAGAGCTGCGGCGGCAATCCGCAAGACTATAAGGGGAAGCTGCCATTCCATCTTTTTCCGCAATGGGGATTTCCTCCGCTTATGCGCACGCTTTCTGATTTGCCCTATTCTTTAACCGCGATTATGAACGGCGGCTGTAGCGTTAAACTCACGAAACCACTGTTGTCGCGTGGGGTGCTCGATGTGACAGCGCGCCTCGTCTCGCTCGACGAAACAGAACGCCGCGTCATTCTCACGCAGGAACTCGTGACAAGAGACAGCGCGGGCAGTAGCGTTGCCGTCACGCAGACATCGATTGTCAGGCGCACCTTGCAACCGAAGAAAAACACGCAACCTAAAGAAGAAATTCTCGTGCCTGAAGACGCGCGCGAAGTCGCCTCGTTTTCTGCGCACGAGCTGAGCGGTCTCGAATATTCTTTCTTCTCAGGCGATTTTAATCCAATCCATTACTTGCCGCCGTATGCGAAGGCTTTTGGATTTAAGCGGCCGATACTCCACGGTTTTGCGCAGTTGGGCCGCATCTATGAAACGCTGCGGCGCAACATTTTTTGCGGAGAAGAAAGCCCGCTTTCTGAAATTTCCATCCGATTTGAAAAGCCGCTCTTCTTGCCGCAAGTGCTGCGCGTTTTCTTAACCGACGGCGGCGATTATTTCTTGGGAGCGACCAAGGGAGCGACGGTCGTTTCGCACGGCCACATCACAGCCAAAAAAACAAAGGAGCTTTTATGAACGACTTACTACTGAGTGCTGCAAAAAATCCGCTACTGAAAAATATTCTCTCGAGTGCGGGTGTTCCCACGCCGGTTTCACTCAAGCGGCAAGAGGGCGCGCTCTCTGCAACACCTCTCAAGGACCAGAGGCTTGCGTTTTTTTCGCTCGATCAAAAAGCACCCGAAGCGCTCTTAGCGGCGCTATCAGAGAAAGGTGCCAACGTCTTGTCGTATTTACCCGTCTCCAAAGAATTGCAATCAAAGCTGGTTGCTTTTGGCAGACATATAGCGAGGCTCGATAACCTCGGCGAAGCAGACAAACTCGACGCGCTCGTTTTTGACGGCAGCAAAATTCAAAGCGTGAGCGACCTTGAGCCGCTCTACCGTTTCTTCCATGCGCACCTGGCTCGCGTCGTGGCGAACGGGCGCATCGTTGTCATCGGCGCGGAGAGTGTTGCAGGCGATTCGACGTTTGCGCGTGCTCTCGAAGGCTTCACTCGGTCGATTGCCAAAGAAACTGGCGCACGCGGAATTACTGCAAACCTCATTTTGCATAGCGGTCATGCGGAGGATATCCTCGTTGGGCCGCTTACTTTTTTTCTCTCGAAAGCATCGTGTTATGTCACGGGCCAGATTTTAGCGTTGAGCAAAGACGCTGTCAAACCAAAGTCGATACCACAAGCGCAAAGCCTTGCTGGCAAAGTTGCCCTCGTCACGGGGGCAGCACGCGGCATCGGCGCAAAAATTGCGGCGGCGCTTGCGGCAGAAGGCGCGCATGTCGTTTGTCTCGACAGAGCGCAGGAGGCCGAGGCACTTGCCGAAACGGCGCGGCGTCTCGACGCGCATATTTTTCATCAAGACCTTTCTGAAAAAAATGCCGCCGAAAAAATCGCGGCATACTTCAAAACAAAATTCCAAGGTTGCGACATCGTCGTTCACAATGCGGGCATCACTCTCGACAAGACGCTCAAGAAAATGCCCGTTGAAAGCTGGCAGCGCGTTATGGACATTAATCTGCGCGCACCGATGGAAATCACGCATCGTATGCTCCAAGACAACGCCTTGAAAAACGAAGCGCATATCGTCTGTCTCTCGTCGATTGCGGGTATTGCCGGCAACTTCGGGCAGACTAACTATTCCGCGTCGAAAGCGGCGCTGCGTGGGTTTGTCGCAGCAATGGCCAACGAGATGGCAAAAATCAACGGCACCATCAATGCCGTCGCCCCCGGTTTTATTGAAACGCGCATGACGGAGTCAATCCCATTCGTTACTCGCGAGGTCGGCCGCCGTCTCAACAACTTGGGGCAGGGTGGTCGCCCCGAGGATGTCGCGCAAGTCGTATCGTTCCTAGCGCAACCTGCCTCGTTTGCAGTGAGCGGGCAGACGCTCAGAATTTGCGGCGGGTCTCTTTTGGGGGCTTAACATGGAAACCAAGCCTTTAACCGACAACACCGCCGTTATCGTCGACGGTATCCGCACTCCGTTTGCACGCGCATTCCAGGAGTTTACATCGCTCGACTCGATTGAACTCGGACGCCGCGCTGTCGATGTACTTCTTAAACGCACCGACGCCGCGCGCCACATCGACGCAGTGCTCTGGGGGGGAGTCATCCTCCCCGGCACGACGCCAAACCTTGCGCGAGAGATTCTTCTCGAAACAAAAATTTCTCCGACGGCGGAAGCATTCACTGTGACGCGGGCGTGTTCGAGCAGTTTGCTTTCGATAACGCAAGCGGCCGCAGCCATCGAACGCGGCGAATATGAATGTATTCTCGCCGGAGGTTCAGAGTCTGTCTCGAATGCAGAAGTCCCCCTGCCCAAAAAACTCATCCGCACAATGGCGCCTGTTGTAATGAATAGCAAGTCGGGCCCGCTCGATTATTTGGGCGCGCTTGCGCAGCTTATTCCGTTCAACGATCTCATGATTAAAATGCCGCGCGTTGCAGAACGCCTCACCGGCGAGCTCATGGGTGAGTCGGCGGACGACATGTGCAGGCGTAACGGCATCACGCGCGCGGCCCAAGACGAGTTCGCGCTCCAGTCGCACGAGAAAGCTACCCGCGCCGTCCGCTCGGGAAGGTTCCGCGACGAAATTTTTCCCCTCGAAGTGCGTCCAGGAAAAACAGTGTACGCTGATACGATTTTGCGTGGGCATATCGAGTTTGAAAAACTCGCGTCGCTTAAGCCCGCGTTTAGGCGCGGCGGCACGGTCACGGCAGGCAACGCTTCTGCGTTGACAGACGGTGCGGCTTGTACTCTTCTCATGAGTTACCGCAAAGCGAAAGAGCTGGGGTATAAACCCCGCGCGCGCTTTCTCTCGTGGCATTATAGCGGCGTCGATCCTCGCGATCAACTCTTGATTGGTCCCGCAATCTCGATGCCCTTAGCACTCAAGCGCGCTAATCTCAAAATCGAAGATGTAGACCTCGTCGACATCCACGAAGCGTTCACAGGTCAGGTCTTGTGTGTTCTCAAAGCAATGGCTTCGCAGGAGTTCTTAGACCGCCACGCGGGGAATGGAGTTGTGGCGGCGGAAATCGCGCCACAGAAAATAAATATTCACGGCGGCTCTGTCGCGCTAGGGCATCCTTTCGGAGCGACCGGTGCGCGGATGGTCAATACCATGGCGAATGAGCTTGCTTTGGGAAGTGCTCGCCGCGCCGTCATTGGCATTTGCGCGGCAGGTGGTCTGGGTGCGGGGGCCGTCTTAGAAAGGGTGGATGGATAGTGGATTGGGCTCAACTCGCGAAAGCCGCGACCGAGTTGTGGACGGCGACTCAAGATATCTCTGAGCTCGAGCCGCTCTTGCATTTGGCGCGCTCGCGTCTCGTTGGGATTGAGGGTGATCTCGACTATACACCGACATTGGGCGGCGCGTTTGAAAAAGTTGCCCCAAAAGTATTAAGCGCAAGACAAGCGGCGAAGCTCATTCGCCCGAAACAAAAAATCTTGAGCACCGGTTTCGGCGGCATTGCAAGACCTTCTATTTTTTATATAGCGCTTGCGTCGCGCGCAAAAGGAATGAAGCGCCCGTTGGGTCTTACGTGGATAACTGTAACGGCTGCCGGTGCCCGCGGCCAAGCACCCGGCTCGATTGAAGAGATGGCAATCCCAGGGCTCGTCGAGTGCTATATCACTGCCCACATCGAGACTGTGCCAAAGTTTTTTCCGCTCGCGAAATCGGGGCAGATGAAAATCCATACTTTGCCGCAAGGTATCTTGACGGAACTCGTGCGTGCGTTGACTGTGGGAGAAACAACGGTTACGTCTAAAACCGGCTTAGGGACTTTCTTAGATTCGCAGTCGCTAAACGGCAAAGGCTCGTGTGCGTTTGGTTCGGAACCGAGCCTTGCAACACGCCAAGAAGACGGCATGGCTTACTCAATCCCACCGATTGACGTTGCCATCATCACGGCATCCTTTGCCGATAAAGAAGGCAACCTCTATGCCGATGGGAGTGCAGCGATTTCGGAAATTGTCGATGCTGCGTACGCGGCGCGTGCGAACCACGGCAAGGTGATTGCAGTTGTGCAAGGCGTGCGCGAAAATGCAGGCGCTCGAAAACTCTTAGAAAGCGATGCAGTCGACCACATCGTCGTGCACCCGCAGTACGAACAACTCGCGGGACTTTCTCTCGACAATGCGTGGGAGATATTTCTTCCGCAAAAAACCGAGGTGTCGCATGAAAAAAAAATGCAGGCATACAAAGCGTTGCGTCTTGTCAATGCGGTCGCCGGTATCACCTCGAAGCGCAGCGCAATGAGTTCGGTCTTGGCGCGCACGGCGGCGCGACTTGTTCAGGAAAACATTCACGATGGCGAAGTCTTGAACTTAGGCGTGGGGCTTCCCGAAGAAGTTGGGAGTATTTTTGCCTCCGAAGGCTTAGACGAGAAGGTCGTCTTTTCAGTCGAGAGCGGCGCTTTGGGAGGCATTCCCTCACCGGGGATTTTCTTCGGCTCGGCGCTTTTTCCGAAAACCATTGAGACATCCTACGATACTTTTGCGCGCTACAGAACAAACCTTGCGGCGACGGTCTTGGGTTTCTTACAAATAGATGCTGCGGGGAATGTCAACGTCTCCAAGCGGGGTGCGAGCGATCACGGCATCATCGGGCCCGGTGGATTTATCGACATCTGCGAAGGTGCTAAGACCATTGTCTTCGTGGGCAACTTCATAGCGCGCGGCACGACGCATATCGAAGGCGGGCGAGTAACTATTACAGATGGTGGCGAACCCAAACTTGTGCCTGTCTTAGACGAGGTGACGTTCAATGCGGCACGCGCGCTTGAAAAAAAGAAACGCGTCTTCTATGTCACAGACTTTGGTGTCATGGCACTCACTGCCGACGGGCTCTGCCTCACGCATATTTTTCCGGGCGTCGACTGGCAGGTCATCGAGATGTCGCTGCAAATTCCCGTTCGTGTTTCGGCTGAGCTCGAAACACTCGACACGAGTGTTGTGACAGGCGAGGGGTTTAGGTTGGATCTAAGAAACCGGCGCGACTAACTATTTCCCAAAATTTGTTTAACGCTCTCCAGAGCAATCTTCAAGGTTGCCAAGTCGCTTGCCCCCGACACCATCGGCTTTTCTTCGCCCGTGATACATTTGTAAAAATGTTCGTGCTCACTCTTGAGGGGGTTGTCTTTGTGGATGAAAACGCGCTCGACGATCGATTCCTGCGAATACTTGATTTCGTCGGGGGCCGTGACGGTGACCGAATTTCCTTGCCTGTGGATTTCAATCTCTTGCGTGCCGTAATTCAAAATAAGATAGTTGTTTTTTTGCGTAATCGTCATCGCGCGTTCTTTGTATTGGCTGAGCCGCGACGCAGTGAGCGTGGCAATGCAGCCGCCCTCAAACTGGAGTTCTATGACGGCGATGTCCTCGTGCTTTCCGGTGATAGCGCTTCCAAACGCGGAATGTTTGACCAAGGGTCTTTTGACCAAATTAACGGCGATGTCGATGTCGTGGATGAGCAAATCCAGAACAACTCCTGCGTCGACAATGCGCCCCGAATAGGGGTTCAGACGCCGCGCTTGGATAAGGAGCGGCTCCGTCACAATTTTCCCGAGTGCCATGACTGCGCCGTTAAAGCGTTCGACGTGACCGACTTGCAGAATGCAATTCTTATTTTTCGCAAGCGCTATAAGTTCCTCGGCTTGTGCAATGTCGAGCGTGATGGGTTTCTCGACTAAAACGTGGATACCTCTTTCGAGAGCTTTTTTTGCGTACTCGTAGTGTAAGTGTGTCGGCACGGCAATCGTCAACGCGTCTACGTTTTGCAAGAGCGCGTCATAAGTCTCGAATGCTTCGGTGTTGAAGAGCTCCGCCTTGTCTTTCGCATAATCGAGCTTTGCGTCAAAGACTCCCACAAGCTCGTGTGTAGGCAGAGTCGACACGACGTTTAAGTGGTAGCTCCCCATGTGCCCCACGCCTACGATGCCAAAGCGGATTTTTTTTAGTGGTGGATTTTTTGCCATGGGGTAACTGTTACGAGCGGAAGCGGTCAAAGATGCTCGGGTTTGAGGTGCGTAGCTCCGTTTCAAGATCTTTCACAAGAGTCTTGGCTTTGCCCGAAAGCGATTTAGGGATTTCGATGCGTGCATGCGCGATGAGGTCGCCGAAGCGG
>CAUJII010000245.1 GCA_963205035.1 Spirochaetota bacterium | reverse complement strand
GGCTTATTTGGGGTAGTAAAAAGGCAGCCGCACCGTTTGCCCCAGGATGGCAAACTCGACACCCGACGTGAATCGGTAGTCTGTCGACTTGAGGTCGCGCAGCTTCGGCACAAGGTCGATGATGTCGCGGCCGGCGAGACTTACCGGAATCGTCAACGACTCTTCGCTTTGCTTTTTGAGAGTTTGGTTTTTCTTCTCGCCTGTAACGACGTTTGTGCCCGCTGCCGTGAACGCATAATCGAGTTTAGGTATCTTGATATCGAATGGGTTGGAGTTATGCACTTTGAAGCGCAGGTTGAATGTCGCTTTGGGATTCAGGACATTCGACAAATTCATGTTTTCAAAGTCGAAGGAACCAAACGCAACCTGAGGTAGCTTCGGAACGGGAATTGTTTTCTCGGCTTCTATGGGCACGTTGACCGACCCTATGAGTTCGTTAATATATACGCCGACTGTTCCAGTAAGGCGCGCGCTCACAGAGTCTTTTTTCGCCAAATCAAAAATAGCTTCGACCGTTTCGACATACCGCACGCGCTGCACAATGGTGAAGTCTGTCGTCGCGTTCGCTTTGATTGCAACATTCTTGTCGTTTTGTACATCCACCATACGCTTGCCGTCCAGCGCAATTTGAAACGCAAGCTTTGAAAAAGTGATTCCAAAACCGACTTTGTTGCGGATCGTATAAACGTACTCGAGGTCGGCGCCGTCAAAATCGAAACCGCGAAGGTTAACCGACTTGAGGCTAATGTCCGGAGTGTATTCGCTGAAACGCCCTTGGAGGAGCGCGCAGGACGTGAGCGAGATTGCCGTCGCAATGAGGAGGAAGTTTCTGATTAAGGAGCGCATAGTGTGCGAAATCGTGTTGAACTATGCTGTCAACTAAAAGACGCACATGCGAAAAATCACAATCGTTTACTATAAATCTGGCCCGCGACGCCTCCGGAATCCGATAAATATACAGGAAGTTATCATTTCATGTTACGCAAATTGTCCCCATGGGTAGTTATTACGAGTTGCGCCTTTTTAATGGCGTGTGAGCAGGGTTTTGATCGGTTCGCTCCGCCTGCAAATAGCATTTCAGGCCGCGGGGCGAAGGTTCACCCTAAGATACTCGTAACAACTCCCGCACAGGGGGCAAATCTTTCTCCCGTTACGGGTGCTAACGGCACCGAAATTAAAGTGCAATTCGACATGACGATGCGCACCGATTTGACGCCTGTCATTCGGACGTATGCCTTTGACCAAGCATTTTCCGATCCGTGGATTACCGTAGCCAATTCGGGTTATACATGGGTTTGGTCGTCGACGGCTTTTGCCAACGATACATTGACCTTAAAACTCGGCTGGGTGTATTGGCCAGAGAACAACCTTATTGGCTTTGATTTCGATGTCAACTCGCTGCAGAACCTCGACGATATGACGTTAGCCGAGCACTCGAAAATTACATTCACTGTCGGCTGGAATCCGGGCCGCTATAAAGTTGTGACAACAGGCAACGAAGCGTGCTATTATTACTCCAACGGTTTCAAAGAAGGGGGTTGCTTGCAAGGTGGATTTGGAGACCCCAAAATTGGAACGTACAACTACCCCGCAGGACAAAATGGTTTTTTTGAACCGATGAACGGGACTTATGGAGTTCCTTTTTATGGCTCAAGCAATGCGGGTATTGCGAACGGCCGCCGTTTTCCTCTTTCTGCGCATCCGCAAAATTTGATTTCAGCGAACTGCAATTTGGCGCAGCCCGACGATTCGTGTTATCCGTATTCTATCGATAAAGTAACTACCCTTGTCTGGAAAACGTGCAGCCAAGGACAGCCATACAAGCACACGGGCGACAAATGCTATTATTCTGGCTCAAGCTTTACATGGGGGGACGCCGTCAACGCGTGTTCGGCGCTCAACACCAAGAACAGCGGGCAAGGTTATGGCGGTCGAAAAGATTGGAGACTCCCGACAATTTACGAGCTCGAAACTCTCGTCGACTTCGGGGCGCGCATTTTTACGGTAGATACGGCTGCAGAGCCGGGCACGCAAGCCCCGGCCATTCACGGTTACCAACGCACCGATTATGCAACCCATAATGAGGGGCCTTTCCCCAACACGTCGATGGTCGACGCATACTGGACTGCGACAGGTTTTACAATGAATAATTCCGGCACATTCATGCGCAGTAATGCATACCTTGTCGAATTCAAGAAGGGGCATGTCGGTTCAAACTCGGGCATGCTCAACACATCGCGTGCGTCCACCAACTTGAAGAAAGTGCGCTGCGTCTCAGGCCCGGGTGCTTTACCGCAACCTCAGAATCTTGTTCCCAAAGTCGAAGGTGCGGGCGCGGCACTCGTCGGCAAGGCAGCAGCGTTCACAGGGCCCGATTCAAACGCAACTTTCAACGTCGTTTCTGCGACGCCGAATTATGACATCCAATCGGGGGATTCGTCGCTTACCGTCGAATTCAACCGAACTCCGAATGGTAGCCTTGCAGGGTTGACGAGTAACTACAGCATCATGAGTGATAGCGCGAGTGTCTTTGGCGCTTCACTCATCGGCATCAATACGGCAACTCCGATAGACGCGACGCACTACAAGTTGGGGCTTGCAACAGCGATGGGGGCGAACACGGCATACAAAGTTTTTGTGCAGAACGTCCAAACGACGAGTGACCTTTGGCAAACGGGAAAAGCGTATACGACCAACATGTTCTTATACGATGCGCCCGACGTGTACAAGGTTTTTGACAACCACACATCGACGACGGTATCGGCAGATGTCTTGGCTAGCCACTTGATCAAACTCAACACCTGGCAGCCCTCCAAGTCTTACAAGAATCCTATCCCTTGGCAGACAGGTCAGCTCTATACGGCAGGAAAGCTCTTGTCTTCAGGGGGGGATACATACATCGTTAATCCGGCGAGCTATACTTCGGGCACCACCGTCGGCGACGATGTAACAAACGGTTACCTTACACTACTCAGCCCTGCAGTCGCGTGGACGACTTATGGTGTGGCAGATTTCATTCTTGTGCCGGGAACACCGAACCGCATCGTACAGTTGCAATACGATTTCACCTCAAGCACCGATGTCGACTACGATATTTCGATTGGGATGTTTAGCGTCATACGGACCTTGGTGACCGATCCTGTCCTAAATCTCAATCAAAAAGTGGCTCTCTTCAATGGCCCGACGGTTACTGCGGCGAACATAATTGCACCGACGGTCGCGTTTGATGTCGAGCGAGTCGAGGTTCCGAACCTCACGACGGTAAAGGTGACGTTCAATGCCCTGCCCGACACTGCGCAGGCCACGAACACAGCCAATTATTGTATTATTAGTCCCACAGCGTCGCCTTGGGACTGCACGTCGGCGTCTTTGGCACCTGTGACCGGTGTGACGCTTTCGGGTTATACGGCGACCCTCACAACGAACCTTGTCGCTGGTACGGCTTATGCCGTGCTGGCGCAAAACATAACTTATGCGGGGAGCAACGTCGTCGACGATAGCATCAATAAATTGCGTTGGCAGCGCTGCCGCGCCGGTACGTTCGACAGCGCAACGTGCAGCGCGGATGGCGACAATACGAACGATGAGTTTGGTTGGAATAGTGCCCTCAATTATTGCGACGCTCTGAATGGAGTGCGCTACGATGGGTATGGAATTCTCAACCCACTCACGGATCGCTTCCGCTGGCGTGCGCCGACCATCAACGAACTCAAGAGTATCTCTAACCGTGCGCTTTTTGGTACTGCAGGCGTTTCGATGGATCTAACCGTGTTTCCAACACCTCAGCTCATGGCCGAAAAATTTATCTCCTCGACGAGTTATGCGCAGAGTGGTGGCGGAACGAGTCTTCCGAATTATGACCGAACATGGGTGTTCAATTTCTTTACTGGCTTTACAGATACTCTCCAAAGAGATTATGAAACGGTGATTCCAGATGCTCATGGCACGCCTAAGGGAAACATTCGCTGTGTGAGGAGTCTGCCGTGACGCGGAAGAGTGGCTTGGCTTCCGTTGTTGTAGTTATTATGGGTTGCGCCATTTTGATGGCGTGTACTCAATCTTCGCAAGTGTTTGCTCCGGTGAACAATGTGACCCCGACACCGCCTGTTGCAGCACAAAATACGCTGACGGTAAATTTAGATCTCTCTTCAGCAAATTACCAAAATCAGAATTTTAGCGTTCTGCTTTTTCAAAACGGTGCTCTCATGGCGGCACAATACAATAGCGGTGCTCCTGCGGCAACCGACGGCACAGGGAAGGCGACTCTCGTCCTGAACGGCGTCGATGGTTCCAATTGCCCTACGGCGGCCCCCGCAGAGCTCGACAACGGCTCTTACACACTCTACTTTGCAATCCAATACGCGGGGGACACAGTAACGACAATCAACCCCGGTTGCGGCGCAAACGGATGGATTCAATCGAGCGCAGGCAATAACCTTTATGGCGCAAAGATGAGTGTCACGATGACGGGTGATACGACGGTTAATGTCACAGACCTGAACTTGCCACAATTTCGTGGGCATACGTTTACGCTACCCGCGTCACCCGGCGGTTCTTACATCTGCTATGTCACCGATATTGGTGTTACGGCGTTCACTGCGACAACGCAAGCACTCGCAAAATTTACGCGTTCTGGCGCGGGCGACACCACAGGCGACGGCGCGACTAACTATTTGCCCGAAGATATGTATAAATATTTTTGTGAGTCGGGGGCTCTCAAAGCGACGGGTGTCTTGACCATTTCGGTGGCTAATTCAACAACGCTTGTGGATACCGATTTCCAGTAGCCATTCTCTTCAGCGGCAAGAATGCCGGAGCGTGAGTGGTGCGGAATTCCATAGCTAGTGCGGTCCTGTGGGTTAGCTGCGGAATTCCATAGCTATTGCGTCTTGTGGGGTAGCTGTGAAATTCCATAGCTAGTGCTTCCTGTGGGGTAGCTGTGAATTTCCATAGCTATTGCTCCCTGTGGGTTAGCTGTGAAATTCCATAGCTAGTGCGTCTTGTGGGGTAGCTGCGGAATTCCATAGCTAGTGCGGGTCGTACCGCAAATAAAATTTTACCTTTTCACCCTGTGGAACGTCTATATAAAGAGGGTAATTATGCGTGTAGTACGGTTTGTAATAGTTATTACATCTTTCCTGGGTTCCTTTGCTTTTGCAAAGGAAAAGGAGCTTCTGGCCGCCGCACTCTCTGTCAAGGGCGAGTGCTTTTACGAGCGCGACGGCAAGACCTTGCCCGTGAAGGTAAAGACCATTTTCTATAGAAACGACCGTCTTTTTACGAAAAAAGGAAATCTCGACGTGCAAATTGGCCCGGTTGCCGTGCTGCATTTGTCGCCCTATTCCACGGTAGTGTTGAGTGAACTCAGCACCGAGAACAACAACGACAAGATTACAGTCGACCTCACCTCCGGTCGCGGATACACAAAGTTTGCGAAGAAAATGAATGCGGGTTCTAGCTACACCATTAACTCCCCGACGCTGGTCGCGGGCATACGTGGGACAGAATTCATCATGAGCGCAGGTGGCGATGAAGGGGCCGATGCCGATGTCCCACCCGGAGTTTTTGTGAACACTGGGGTGGTGAGCGTGACTTCGACGTCGAACGCGGGTGCCGCCACCGAGGTGAATCCGGGAGAGCAATTAACAGGCGGCGGCAATGCGCTCGTCAAGTCTGTGATGGAAGATTTTATTCGCAAGAAAATGGAGCTTTTCAAGAAACTCGAAGCCATGAAAGAAGCGCAATATAAGATTTTAGCGCGCGAGAAAGAGCGCCAGATTGAAACGCTTGAGAGGGTCCGCAAATCTTCAAAGGTTGAGGAGTTACTCGAAAAAAATAAACAACTCTTGAACAAATGAAAATCTTTTCAACGCTAAAGCTTAATTCTTTCTCTAACTTGAGAAAAGCGCGCCTCTTCGCGTTTTGTCTTTCGTTGGGGATAATTCCCTCGCTTTCGGCGGCGACTTACAAAGCGGAAGACCGGCCATGGTATCACTTCATCCGCGAAAAAATGCCGCAGACGAAAATTCCAGCGATTGAAGAATTCTCTCTATCCAATGGCGTCAAAGTTTATTTCTTGCGCTCTGAGACTGTACCCCTCGTGACGCTGCAAATTTTCATCGACGGGGGAGCGTTCGAGGTCGCCGATGAAAAGCTGGGACTGCAAGGACTCTGGGGCGAGACGGTCGTTTTTTCGGGTTCTGACGCCCTGGGTCGCGACGCGCTTTCGGCGTATTTAGAAGGGCGCGCGACATCGTTTTCGTATGCTGCGGGCTCTGCGCGTTCGGCGTTTAACGTTGTCTCGATGGCGCATTATTTTTCGCGCGATGTCGAGACGCTCTTTCAAGTGCTGAGTGAACCCCGGTTTGCCGCCGAAGATTTTTCTCTGCTCAAGACGCGAGCGCTGCAACTTCTAACTCGCCGCGATGAAAACCCGGCCAAATGGGCGGCTCTGGGAATGGCAAAACTCTACTGGGGCGATTCCGTTCGCGGCCGGTATGCGACCGAGCGCACCGTCAAAGCCGTCGAACGAGACGACTTGGTTTCGTGGCAGAAGAAAAACTGGCGTGGCGAAAGGCTCACGCTCGCGGTGACAGGCGATATTAAAAAATCGGCGCTTGAAAATTTACTCAACCGCACTTTCGGCACAATGCCTTTCGATAAAAACCTCGCGCCCGACATGACGAAGATGCACATCCTGAGTCGGGGGAAGCCCAACACAGTTCATTTGCTCGAGAAGGAAATTCCACAAACGACGGTGCTCTACAAAGCACCGGGTATCAAGCACAATGCGTCGGATTACTATGCGTTACGGCTCTTTGATTTCCTGTTGGGCGGCGATTCGTTCAATTCATACCTCATGCAGAAAATTCGTACCGAGAAGGGTTGGGCATACACTGCGTACTCGAGTTATGAAACAGACGACTTCACTGGCTCGCTCTTGCTGTTTACGCAGACGGCGAATGCTTCGCTGTCCGATGTGATTGGGCTGACCGATTCGATCTTGGCAAAACCCGAAGCGTTCGTTACCGCCGAAAAAATAGCAGAGGCCAAGATTGCACTTCGTAACAAATTTGTTTTTCTTTTTGAAAAGCCGGCAGAATACTTGAAGTCTTACCTGCAGCTTAAGTGGGATGGACTACCGCCGACGTACTTAGAGAACTATGTCTCGAATTTGGATCGTGTTACAGAAAAGGATATTTTAAGAATCGCGCGGACATATTACAAGCCCGAGAATTTTACCATTCTTCTTTGTGGCCCAAAAGAGAACTACCGCAAAGTTTCTCCAATACGTCCGGGCGTGACAGAGAATTTGGTGCTCGAAAAATAAGAGGTGCGGTGAAGTATTTTTTTCACTCTGCATTGCTCTTTGCGTTTCTCGGGATAATTCCCACGGCGCTTACTGGCGAAGAGTTTCAACTCGAAAGCAAAGTTCCGTTAGGGCTCGCCTATGACGGAAAAATTTTGTGGATTGCTGATGCGGAAAGTCGCGAGCTCACGGGTTATGACGTTGCTGAGAAGAAGCGTTTTAGTTCGCGTGTGTTGTCGTTCGACGTTCGCGACTTGGCGTACTGGGCGCCGAATCTCGTCACTGTCATTCCGAACTACATCATCGTATTGAATCCCCTAAACGGCGACTTGGTTGATAAAATTTATTTGAAGAGCATTGACGACCCTGTGGCGATTGCGCTTGACATGCACCAAGCGTATATCTATAACCGGAGCGATAAAAAAATCCACCGCTTTCATTTAATCGACCGAATACAAATGGGCGCGTTCTCGCCAGAGATTGCGACAGACCTGCGCAGTCTCACTTTTTACAAAGGCTCGCTGTGGGGCGTTGCGAAGGATAGCAAGGCGTACAAGATTTCGACTGTCGACGGTTCTGTGACGAGCTTTCTTCCGCTGCCGCAGTCGAGTTTTGGTATTAGCTTTGTCGATGGCGGTCTCTATGTCGCGAAGCCCAACCAAGTGCGCTCGATTGATTTTATTGAAACCGAAAACTACGTCGCGGCGGCGAAGCGAAATTTTACACTCAAGGCACGCCTTCATGTCGCGCTTCCGTGGAACGCAGAAGAGCGAGCTCGCGAAATGCGTTTGCAGCTCAATTACGCCTTCTTGCCTCTGACTGCACACCAACGTCTCGCCGGTTTGCGTGCGGACCCTTTCATTCGCTTCGGTCGGCGTGAGGATGGCGCGCACACGGCAGAGATTCTTTTGGAGCGCAAGAGCGCAGAGATGAAGCGCGACTACACGCTTCAGTTTCAAGTGACTCTCTTTAACTTGACGCATATTTTCAGCCCACAGTTGATGCGGCTCTATTTCAAAAACCCCGAACTCGCAGACAGCGTGCGCAAGTATCTCGAACCTGTTAAGCTCGGCGAACGAGAAACGGCGCAAGAGAAATCTTTTCGCAAGCAGTGGTTGAGCACCAAAGAGGGTAAGCACCCCATATTCATGGTGCAAGATTTGAAGCGCGACACCTCGCTCTCCGACCCCGTGCGGTGTGCGGTGCTACGTGGACTCGGAGTTCCCTGCCGGCGTATGTACTTCATGGATTTAGACACGAAGCGGACTTCGGATTTCTTGCAAGTCTTTATTCAGCCCACGGGTTGGGTAACGATTACGAGCCAGTACTCGCCCGAAAGCCCGCGTGAGTTCCCTGTTGCGAACAACGAACTGGAACTTTTTTCTCCCGACGATATCAGTATTCAACCGAAGCTGAAACCCATGCCAGCCCCCGCTCCACCGCGCGTGAGTGCGTCGAGTCTCTTGAATGTTACGGACGTGCAGGTCGTTACCAGCAGCATCGAGTAGGGGGGAGATTTGATTTGTCGGTGTATCTAAGGTTTTATTTCCATCGCATCCGCTTCTGATTTTTCTCTCTTCGCAAAAAATTTGAGCAAGGAAAGTTTTTTGGATACAAATCTCGAACCCATACAAGACTTACCCGCTTCGCGCCTCGGCCGCTGGAAAGCGTTGCTCAAAATCGCCTGGCCTCTCATTGTCGCCAATAGCTTTTGGAATTTACAGATGACGATCGATAGACTTTTTTTGGCCGATTACTCCACAGACGCCATGGGAGCAGCGATTGCCGTCATGGGTATTTTTTGGACGCCGATGGCTCTCTTGCAACAGACGGCCTCGTACGTGACGACGTTTGTGGCACAATATTTCGGGGCTAAGAGGAATGCGATGATTGGCCCGGCAGTCTGGCAGGCAATTTACGTAAGCCTCAGCGGGGGAATTCTATTCTTAGGATTTATCCCACTCGCAAAGCCGATTTTTGCGCTCATTGGGCATCCACCGACTACGCAAGCGCTCGAAGTTGATTACTTCGTCGCGATGTGCTTCTCCGCTCTCCCGACCGCGATTGTTGCCGCCGCGAGCGGTTTTTTTACAGGACTCGGCCGGACGCAAGTCATCATGCAAATCAACGGCGTGGGTCTCGTCGCGAACGCAGTATTGGACTATGCGATGATCTTGGGGAAGTTGGGATTTCCCAAGATGGGAATTGCGGGTGCCGGGTATGCGACAGCACTCGCGACGGCGTTGGCTGCGGTCTACGGAATGTGGCTTGTTTTTAGAGAGAAAAATCGACACGAGTACCGCTTGGTTTCGGGATGGAAATGGAATACGGAACTCATGCGGCGGTTTATCCGATTTGGCGTTCCCGCTGGCGCACAGTGGGCGCTCGAAGGGTTGGCGTTCAGTGTTTTTCTTATTTTTATTGGGCGCATGCCCAACGGCAGTGCCGCTCTTGCAGCCTCGTCGATTGTAGTCACTATCATGATGCTTTCCATCCTGCCTGCGATGGGGGTGGCGCAAGCGACTTCGGTGCTCCTTGCACAGTTTGTCGGAGAAAAAAAACACAATGACGCTGAGCGCGTGGTTTGGGCCGGATGGCAGGTCGCTTCGCTTTATATTTTGACGATAGGGATAACGTTCTTTTTGTTTCCGTCGTTCTACATGGACTGGTTCAAGAATAACGAGAACGCCGCGCTCTGGGCTCAGGTGAGCGCAATCGTTCCGTACCTTTTGATGTTCATCGCTCTTTTTACCGTGACCGATAGTTCCAACATGATTTTTTCTTTCTCGCTAAAGGGCGCAGGCGATACGAAATTTGTAACCATTATGGCGTTTGTTTTGCCGTGGCCCCTCATGGTTGCGCCTACATTTTTTCTCATCCATCTTCCCGGCGGGCTCTACCTTGCGTGGGGAGCGGCGGCGCTATTCAGCGTGACACAAGCGACCATTTTTTGGCGGCGATTTGTCGGCGGCAGTTGGAAGACGATGAGCGTAATCGGCTAACTTACGGAAATGCGTCTTGCATTAAGCAAGAGACGCTACGATTTCGGTTCTTTCTTCTCTTTCGACGACCACAAAATGCGGTTTTCGCGTTCGGTCTTTTTTCGCATGAGCTTGACTAACTCCTTCTCGAGAGTCGCTCGAATTTGACCCGCCTCCGGGCTTGAAACATCCCGAAAATTTGCCAGAGCCACCCGCATCGAGTCGATGGCTTCTTTCGATAAGAAATCCCCGTTATCGGTCAAGTGGTCAATCGAACGCCAAATCTCGACCGCTCGTTTTGCGTTCGCCCACGAGCGCGGCTCCATGGGGTCGATGCTCTCCCAATAGATGCGTGCTTTCGCAAACGTTGCGTCTTTGCTTCGGTAGCCGCCCGGAGTGTTCTGCAACAGATAATCCAAAATCTCGGTGCGCTTGAGGTAATAATGCTGCAACGCCGTGCCCCCGTCGCGAATGCCTTTTTTCGCAGCCAGTGGTATATACCGCTTCACGACTTTCTCTAGCGTCTTGACGCGAATGTTGTTACGGTCCTTCTCGGGCAGTGCGTCGATATGTTTTTTTACGTCGAAGAGAAGTTTCAGCGCACGGCCTTGGATTTCATAAATATTTTCAATTGCGAAAAGAATTTCTGTCGCATACTTAGTCCCCTTTTTTCGAGAGACGGCATCGAGGGCTTTGCGCAAAAACTCTTCTTTGTTGAGCGCTTCGTGGTAGTAGTCAATCGCAAGGTATGTCATGTCGGGGCTAAAGGACGACGCGACACGCTGCAAGTTCTCAAAGTAGAGATCGCGCATCGCACGGGGTAAATCCCCCTCGTTGGGGTCGTAGTTGCCGAAGTCGCGCAGAAATTTATCGAGCTGTTTTTCTTTCGGTTCTGAAAGCGTTTCATCGAAATACTTTTTTCGCTGCGCATCGTTAAACAAAAGCGCACCTGAAGTGCCCGCTTTGGCGCGGTTGATTGCTACTCGCGTGCGCTTCTTATCGGGGATTGCCTTCCCTTCGCGCCACAGGCGATAGTTCTCGATGACTTCGTTGCGCTCTTTCATCTGTTCTAACTCTTGAGGAGCTTCTTTAATTTCCTGATGAAAAGGTTTTTCAATGGAATTGAGCGTTGGAAAAATATCTTTCGCGATAATGTTGCGGTAGTCGCGCTTGCGGTCGCGGTATTCTTTCGGTACCGACAAATTGAGGTTGGCGCTCTTGTCGTCTTTGTCGCGGTAGCTGTCGTTTAACGCCTCGCCTTCTTCGGTGCGGTCGAGCTGTTCTTTCCATTTGCCACCGGGGATGCCATATTCGTCGGCGAAGTTGCCGCGCCCGTTCTTGCCGTTTTCTGCCATCGGCCCGTTTTCAAATCCACCGCCGTCTTGCTGTTCAGCCCCGTCACCGTTAGAAGGCGGCTTGACCACTTGCGCCATGAGCTGAATTTGAGGTTCGTTACAAATGACAATCTCTTGCACCGGTGTGCCGTGGATTGCCATGTGAGTAAAAAGCGATAAGTGGATGAGCGCAGACGTATAGAATAGCAGTACCCACCGTTTCTCGGCAATGAACGCTAATACATTTTTGAAGGTTGCTTTCCCCACGCGCTTTCTTCTGTTTTATGCCAGCGGTGTCAATGAGATTGGCAAGACTATGGCAAAGGATAAGTCGGATCGCAGTCGTCTGTGGTCGGGTTATTGACGCAGCTGAGATTTACACGAGTCACACGGCCGTTGTAGATTGAAGTAATAAAAAGGTAATCGTTGCGTGTCCCCTTTTGGAGGGCAGAAACCACCTGAATACTCTGCGGCTCTGCATAATACTCCCCCGGATAATAACTCACACCTGCGTAAGGATCGCTTGCCGGCGCATCGGCCGACATCTCCCAGCCTATGCGGCCATGGCCAATCCAACCGGCAAAGTTTCCCGTTGCAATTTCCCAGCGGCTCACGCGGTCGTTGTTTCTGTCGGCAATATAAAGATACGTCGAATCTGCAGCAATACCATACGGGCTGTTAAAGTATTTTGCGCTACGGCTGCCACTTAAAGGAGCGGGCGTGGCCATCGACTTCCATCCGTCTCCGTCGCCAATCCATCCGGTGGAATTTCCCGTAGCTTCATCGACGCGCACAATTCGGTGGTTGCCCGAGTCGACAATATAAAGTTTCCCACCTGCAAGGGCCGCGCCTCGGGGGTCTGTGAATTCGCCCGCCGCCGAACCGAAGTCAGGACTCTGTGACGCTGTTGAAGTCTCCCAACTATCGTGGCCATTCCCTATATATGCGATAAATCCACCGGTAGCCTTGCTGCGGCGCGTTACGCGTCGTGTGCCGTAGTCGACGACGATGAGTTCGTCGTTTGCCGTGTTCGAGAGGACGCCCATCGGTACGACAAACATGCGGGGGTCGGTATAAGCTCCCGCAGTCAAGAGCGCATTCGGAGTCATCTCTGTGCCTTCGCTCTGCCATGTGTCAAGGCCAGCGCCCCGACCAATCCATCCCACGTAAGCTCCTGCCGAATTATATTTCACAATACGATGGTTTTCTGTGTCGGCTATAAAGAGCGTGTGCGCACTATCGGCATGGATACCGCGCGGTGCGTTGAAAGCGTGCGCGCAATAAAGATTCACAAATCGGTTGGTGCTTTGCGTCCACGGCGATGCAGTCGAAGGGCATGCTAACGAAGAACTCCCTAAGCGGCCCAACGCTTCACCGGTATCCATGTTCAGTCTCTGCACACTCATGTTGAGATAGTCGGTAACATAGAGAAAGTTGGTGCCATAACTCCCACCGGCAAACGCGGCAATTCCATCGGGTCTTTGGTATGTGCCATCCTGGTTGGTCATCCATCTTGCTCCCGGATAATTGCGCCACCAATAATCGGGAGACGGGCCGACGCCTCCAAGGCTATACCCCACCCAGCGCGAATGGTTCCGGTTCAATATCAGGTCGAAGTTTTTCGTACCGTCGGTCATGAACGTGCGGCAGGCCCCCGACTTGTTGGGATTGATTGCGATAACGTGCACTACATCGTAGAGCGCGATACCGAGCGCACCGAAGTCGATGGATTGACCCGCGTCAAAAGTATAGAGCTTCGATGTCAAAGGTGGCGACCCGGATTCGATGGAATTTTCAGAACGCACGTTGACTACATACTTGAGCGGCAGCACGCCATCCGCGATTTCTTGAGCTGTGCGTGTGTCTGCCGTTGGGTCGGTGAAAGGATCGCCGAAGCGGTGTCTAAAGATGATATACGAATTGGGATTGAGCCCGTAGAGCGTGCTGGAGCTGGAGCACAAAGGAGCCTCGTAATTAAACGGAATTCCATTGTGGTACTTTGCTTTGATTGCCACGCCGTCGACTGTCGACTTGGAATCGCCGATTTGTACCTTACTCATCTTGAAGCGTTCGGGGTCGACTGTGGCGTTATTCAAACCATTCGTGGGGTCGACAGGAATTCCCACTTGCATCAGATAGGTAGTGATTGCGTAATCGGTGTAAAGTTCTTCAAATGTCTTGCTTGAAATATGAGCTCCAATCGCCGTATCAACTCCAGCAATCGACGGCTCTTCGGCTTCGATAATCTCTTGAACGAGTGCGTCGCCGCCGCCTGTTGTGGCAAGTTCTGCCCGGTGGCGCAGGTATGCAAAAAATAAATTACTCTGCATGTAAGCGACAATCGACGAAGCCCACTTAGCAAAGTCGGTGAGCTGTGGTGCTTGCTGGAAATTGGGAATACTCGTCGGCGAGCCAAGCTGCGTTAGGCGTAGGTCTACCACTGCTGCGGTCGAATGCGTTACATGCGGCGCATTCTCCGCCAAACCTTCGGATATCCAGAGGTCGTTATTCGTTAGTCGCCGCGTCATAACGCGGTTGCTATAAGAGAAGAGATGCGACAGCTCATGGATGACGATGTCGTTGACTTGCGCCGGGTTGTCTTTGTAACCGGGGTTCAGGTCATAGTGCACGAGACTCAGCTCGTTGCTGTACCCACCCAAGATGCTCATCGCTCCGGCGTATTGCTGAATTGCTACGGGGTTTGTGAAAAGTGCCGTCGTAAAATCGTTCGAGTAGAGATCGCGGGGGGAGAAATATCCACCGACGTAGCTATGCGTCGTCGCATAGTCGTCTTGAATGTCGTAGGCCAGAATAACAATGCGCGCATTGTTATTCGCGTAAGGGTGGTGCCCTCCGCCATAGACGCTTTTGAGTTTGGCGTATGCGGCTTCGAGCGTTGCGAGCACTGCCGCCGCTTGCGCATTGTCAATCGTCGTCGGGGGAGTGAGAGCCGTAATGTCGCGGTAGAAAACAAAGTGCTGAGAGACGGCAAGCCTC
>CAUJII010000244.1 GCA_963205035.1 Spirochaetota bacterium | reverse complement strand
GGCTCGCGGACTAATTAGCAGACAAATAGAAATTCTGAAGCTTTTGATTTCCATCAAGAAAGATAATACTGTCTATGATAAAAAACTTTTGATGGAGCTTTATGCGCTCAAACAAGACCGAGACAAGAGCGCAGATATTGCATACGAACTCCTTTCGGAAGATAGCGAGTCTTCTTTGGCGCTTTTTACCTTCTTGCAGAAGCTCTACTCAGAGCCTTTCGACCGAAATAAAATGCAGACACTCTATCAAAAGCTGACGCAATATAAACCCAAGACAGATTTAGAGATTTTGAAATTTGAAGGTTTGAAGCGTTCGATAGAAGATTTGCTCAAGCAGAACCCTACGTACGATAGAAAGTTTATGGACGAGAACCACCGGCAAGAAGTGATTGAGTTTCCTGAATAGTTAGAGCCTGTGCGGGAACCTTCAATGCCGCGTCTTGTTCATTCGATCCGAGGCGTCGCGCAGGAATTTTTTCTCGGCGGCGGAAAGCGAACTCATGCCGCCACGCGAAATTTTATCCAAAATAACGTCGATTCTTGCTTCTAGCTCTAAGTGGGTGGCGCCTTGTAGCACTTCGCTCTTTTTTGTTTGGCGTGTCTTGAATTTCGCACTCCACGCATCGAAGACACGGCCGATGCGCGTGGGTTCTCCTCCTGTCGCAAAAAGGAGAATCCCTGCGGCAACGAGTCCACCTAAGTGTGCGGTTGCTCCAAGCGAATAGGATGCGCTCGAAACTGCATACCACAGCGCCAAAAGGCCCGTGATTAGAACGACAACTTTCATTCGCATTGGAAATAGAAAGAAAAAGTAAACCTGTCTTTCGGGCCAGTAGACAGCGTATGCGATGAGTAGTCCTAAGATAGCGCCTGTCGACCCGCTGAAAGTATCGCTCCGCATCGACGGAATGGCCCATGCGAGCAGGAAAAATGTGAGAGAGGATGCTAATGCGCAGAAGAGAAAATAGCGAAAAAAACCTTTTGAACTCCACCTTTGTTCTAAGTCGATGCCGAACATATACAGCGTGAGGAGGTTGAAGAAAAGCTGCAAGCCATCGCTGTGCACGAGCGGTGCGCTAAAAAACTGCCAGAAGTAATAGTGTGTAGAAACTCCCGTGAAGCTCAGTTCGAGATATTGGCGTATAACCGAGAAGCTAAAAAAGAGCGACTGAAATAAGAGGCCGAGGCCAATCATGAGTTGCAACAGGATGAGTCGCAAGACGACAGGCGAGATGCGCGGGGGTTGAAAGTTCACTCTGTCTGCGTCTTGCGTACAAGAATCATGTGGTCAAGCATACCCCAGAACATGAATCCGCTCCCGCCGCCGTCGGCGCTTCCCTTGATTTGGTCGGCGAAGTATTTCTTGCCATAACCCCAAATACCGTTCTTCATGGGGAAGGCTTGCAAGTAAGGCCGAATCACAAAGTTTCCGTGCGCGTAATAAGTCCCTCTTGAGAGCGCCAAATAAAGCAACTGGTACGCACGTTCGTCACGCGGAAACTCTCTCATGTAATCGTTGCCGAAATGCGAGCTGTAGTGCATCGGTGAAATAACGTCCAGAATTTTTCCATAGACTTCTGCGTCTTGCCCGATTGACCCGGGGACGCGGTACATGCCGTTATACCCATAGATGTCCGCACCGATAGGTAAATCCGTCGCAGCGCGCACACCCACAAGGAAATTCTCGAGGGCTTCCGATGCGTAGTGCTCACTTTTTTTGTGGGAGTACCGGCACCGACCAATGGCACCGTCTGAGGGAAAGCGGATATAGTCGAGCTGGATTTCGTCGACGCCTGCGGCTGTGATTTCTTTCACGAGAGGCGCGTAGTATTCGCTAATGAGGTTCGGGTTATACGGGTCAACCCAGCGCTCTTTGGGCGAGCCAATCCATTTGCCGCCGCCGGCATCGCGGATTGCATAGCCCTCGCGTTCAAAAAGTTTGGGGTCTTTGAAGACGACAAGCCGCACCACGACGCGCTTTTTGAGTGCGTGAACATCGCGCACAACGTCGGCGAGCTTATAGAGAGGCCGGACTGCGCCGATGGACCGCGCTAAAGGCACCTGCGAGTCGAAGCGGATAATGCCGAAATCGTCTTTGCCGTCGATGACGAGACCTGTCCAGAAGTCATGCGACAGTTCGCTCAATACTTTAGCTTTCTTCTTGTGCCAAGTAAAGGGCGAGCTATAAAGAAGCCTTTGGTTCTCGCTATTTTTCATGCGCGCCTTTTTTGCCTCTGTTAGATGCGACGCGCTCTTCCAGTAGGTTATTGCGTTGCCGTCTGTATTGATAAACGAATAAGCTGCAAGAGTCTTGATATCGGGAAGGATTTTTTCTTGCGGGGTGAACTCCCACTGGGGCGAAGAGGGCGACCCTACCCACACACCACGCCTGCAGGAAAGAATAATTTGATCTTTTTGCGCGCTGGTGAGCGAGGGGCATTCGTCCATCGTCTGACTCAGGCCATTGACTTTGATTTCTTGAAAGCGGTTGGAGTTTTTCTTTTTAACAAAGACGGCTGGCCGGGGGCCGGTCGCCAGGAGTACGTCACCCGCATCGGTTTCGTAAATGGCTTGGATTTCTTCGTAGATGAAGAGTGTGCTGTCATGCCGCTTGCCCGGTAGACCCGAGTTCAGCGAGTGGAACTTAAGCGAAAGAGTCTGGTTCGTGTCTTGCGCTTTCTGAAGTGCCGCGTCGCTTAACGCGGCAACGCTCAGCCCATTGACCGAGGTCCCTACAAAGAGAGAGTTTTTTCCTCGGTGTACTGCCGTATAAATTACGGATCGCCTGAGGTTGGTCTTCAGAGGCTGCCATGCGTGCCCCGGTTCCCGTTGGCGCAGGAGCACGTCGTGCTTCTGCGTTGCAAAGGACGCCGTGTTGTCGAACGCATAGACGCGTCTTTGGTTCTCACTGTCTTGAGCCATCGGTATTTTTTGAACATCTGCATGCGTCCAAGTGTGGCCCCCGTCATGCGATTCAAAAATCCCTCGGTTGGATGTACCCACCACAGCACGCTCTGGTGCAATTTGCAGTGCTGTAATATCGGTTTCCGGAGTGAAGAACTGTGTGTCGAGTTTTGCTATTTTAGAAAGGCTTTTGTCGCGCACGGCAAAGGTATAGTCCACCGCGAAGCCCTTTTCCCATTGAGTGGCGACACCTGCAACGGAACGTACAGCCCAAGCCGACGCGCATGAAATCGAGGGCACAAGAAAGGCAAACGATGCCGCAAGAGAGAGGCGTGTGTTATTCATGGTGCTTTATGAAAATAAATGGAGATAAAGAGCTTGAGCGCAATCAGAAAGAAGAGTGGAAAGTAAAGAAGGACGACAATCCAACGAAAATCAATCGTTGCGTACCGAATCGCTAATCCCAAGAAGAGAGAGAAAAACACGAACGCAAACGCTGCAACAATTTTTTCGATTGTTCGTTTACGCGCTTGTGAAAAAAAACTGTTGAGGACTTCCATACGCAAACTTTCGCCACGCGAAATTGCCAACGAACCGCCGAGGAGTGCCGCGACGAGCATCAGGTGTGACGGGTAGGCCGACAGTGTGTCGACCGCCGACACTGCCCACGCAGAATGGCTTATCGAGCGGATGAGAATAATGGAGAGCGATGTGAGGACCAAGAGGGTGACTGCCGCCGCCGCAAAATAGAGTTCAATTTTTGCAAGCCATGCAAAAGGCGGCTTGTTTGTCTTTTCTATTGTACGAGGTATCGAATTCGCCATCTGTCTAAAAATGGTCAAGAGAGAGGTCGTCAAGGAGAGGAGGGTGTGCTCCTGTGCCCCTGTATTCTGATTGCCGCCCGGCGAAGGGCTGCGAAATCCGTCGCAAGGTCAAATTAAAGGAGATATTATGGCATACCGTAGAGTCATTGGAGCAAGCGCAAGCGAAGATAGGCTGGAACGCCTGATTGAAGACAGGCTGAAACCTGGGGCCGATAAGGACAAGATCGATAAGCGTATTTGGGATCTCTTCGGCGAAACGTGGGCTATTATGTTTACCGACCTTTCGGGGTTTTCGCGCAATGTCGCAAAATTTGGGATTATTCATTTCTTACAAACAATTTTTGAATCCGAGCGCATGCTTATTCCAATTATCGAGGACCATGATGGCGTTCTTCTCAAGGCAGAAGGCGATAGTTTGCTCGTGATTTTTCGAAACGCGCAGAAAGCGATGCAATCAGCGGTTGCGATGCAACAGACGCTGCTAAAATATAATGAAAATAGACTCGCCGAAGAGCAAGTCTTGCTCTGCGTGGGTATAGGGTATGGTGAAGTTCTGCGCATCGGTGATCTGGATGTCTATGGCCATCAGGTCAATAGTGCGAGCAAGCTCGGTGAAGATACGGCCGAAGCGTATGAAATACTTGTAACCCCTGAAGTCTATACGGTATTTTCAAATTCCAGTGAATTTGAATTTCAACCGACTCCCGCAGGCCATTATGTTTTGAAATGGCAGAAGTAGGGGGCGAGCGCGCCCATCTTGGGCGCGGGATAAATCAGGTAGGGCTTCTTATGCTTTGCAAAAAAAATTTGCCGTGGCCCCACCTGATTTTTCCCGCGCCCTCCTTGACTTTTTGCTTTCCAGTGTGTCTAAACGCAAGAGAAGGGGCTACCTTCTGGGGCAGGCTATGCACTTCCCCTAGAAAACCATAGGAGGTTTTATGGCAGTGAAAAATTATGAATTGGTTCTTGTCCTATCCGACAAAAACCAAGATGCGAAAACGCGCTCACGCGAAGACGTGGAAAGCACGTTGGCAAAACGGGGCGCCGAAATTACGCAGAAAGAAGATTGGGGTGCAAGGCGTTTATTCCATCTTTCAAAAAAACAAGACCGGGGTCACTACTTCTACTACGGCTTCAAGAGTGAAGGAGAAGCCATTCAGGCAATCAACGGCGACTTGCGTGTGAACGCAGGGGTGCTTAAGGCGATGATTACCGTGCTTCCGGCAACGGCATAACATGGCAAGCGACATCAACCGCGTTATCTTGATTGGTCGCTTAACCCGCGACCCAGAGCTAAAATCCACAAATTCAGGAGCATACTTTTGCCGCTTCTCTTTGGCCTCGAACCGTAGCATCTACAACAAGCAAACGGGCGAAAGCCGCGAAGAGGTTGGGTTCTTCGATTGCGTCGCGTGGGGCAAACCCGCCGAAACAATCCACAAGTACTTGCAGAAGGGCCGGCGCATTTGTGTCGAAGGCGGCTTACGCTGGTCTTCGTGGGAAGCCGCGGATGGTAAAAAGCAAAGCAAGGTTGAAATCCACGTCGAGGGTTTTCAATTCTTAGATGCAAAACAAGACGGGGGGAGCTCTCCTCGTGAAATAGTCGATTCAGGGCCGTCCTCTTCAGCCGCCGCGTTTGATACCGGGGCGATGAGCGACGACGAAATACCGTTTTAAGAACGAAGAGGAAATCATGGAAGAACGTCAAGAAAGAGAACCGCGCAGAGAAGAAGGCGGGGATCGTGAAGAAAGAAAAGGGCGCGGCGATAGAGGCCCGCGTTTCAAAAAAAGAACCTGCCGCTTTTGCGAAGTAAAAGACATGGCGATAGACTACAAGCGCGTCGATGTGCTTGTGAAGCTCGTCTCAAACAAAGGCAAAATTTTACCACGGAGGCTTACTGGGACATGCGCACGCCACCAACGCGTTGTCGCGAAGGCAATCAAAAAAGCTCGCAACGCAGGCTTTATGCCATTCTCAGTCTAAAAAAATACCGTGGAAGCCTTACTGGGTTTTCCGCTGAGTTTAGCTTTTGCGCTGATTCCAGTTTACGCTTACAAAGCGAGCTTCCATAAGCCACTCTGGCTTGTGGGAGTTCTTCTTACAACAGGTTTTTTTTTACTTCTGCCCGATAAAATGCGCCTCGAGGCATTTTTACCGGGTGGGGCCGCTCTCTTTTATCTCATGGCTGGTTTTTGGGTGATGGTTTTGAATCCCCAAAGTGCCGTCTTCAAGCTCTTGAGCATGCCCTTGCCGACGCGTAAAGAGCTCAAGGTCGAGATTGAAAAAGAAACAGAAATTGAAGCGCGCTTAGCAAAATA
>CAUJII010000243.1 GCA_963205035.1 Spirochaetota bacterium | reverse complement strand
TGTCGTTGAACGACGACCGCCAAAGACAAAGACGCTAATCTTCACGCCGTCGGGGTTGTCGACATTCTCGTCGATCGCCGGGTTTTGTGTCGCAGGAGACGTGAAGCGAGCGTTAGGGTGTGCAGCTTTTCTGCCGCAATCGGGAGTCCACGCTTGGCCCGTCCAGTCGGTGATTCCTTCGGGGATTTCTTTCGTCATCCCTTCCCACCACACATCACCGTCTTTCGTCAGAGCTACGTTCGTAAAGATCGTATTTTTCGAGATGACTTCCATTGCGTTGTGGTTGGACTCTTTCGAGGTTCCGGGTAGCACGCCGAAATAGCCAGCCTCGGGGTTAATTGCCTTGAGACCGCCATCCTCTGCAGGAAACACCCATGCAATGTCGTCGCCGACCGTGGTGACTTTATAGCCTTTATAGTTTTCTGGAGGAATCATCATCGCGAAGTTAGTTTTTCCGCACGCTGAGGGGAATGCAGCAGCGACGTAGGTTTTTTCACCGTCGGGTTTTTCCATTCCCAAAATGAGCATGTGTTCTGCAAGCCAGCCTTCGTCGCGAGCAATGACCGATGCGATGCGTAGCGCGAGGCATTTCTTGCCCAAGAGTGCGTTGCCACCATAGCCCGAACCATAAGACCATATAGCTCTCTCTTCAGGAAAGTGAACGATGTATTTGTTGTCGGCATTGCATGGCCAGCGCACGTCCTTTTGTCCTGCGGCAAGCGGCGCGCCGACAGAGTGCATACAGGGAATAAAATTACCGTCGCCAATCGCTTCGAGGGCTCCTTTTCCCATGCGCGTCATAATTTTCATGCTAACGGTTGCATAGGGCGAATCAGTGATCTGCACTCCATAAAGCGACATTTTAGATTTGAGTGGCCCCATGCAGAAGGGGACTACATACATTGTGCGGCCACGCATACATCCGTTGAAAAGTGAGTTGAGCTTTGTCTTCATTTCACGCGGATCGACCCAGTTATTCGTTGGGCCAGCGTCGGCTGCACGCTTGCTGCAAATAAAAGTTCTGTCTTCAACACGCGCCACGTCTGCGGGGTCAGACCATGCTAAATAACTATTAGGGCGTAGTTTTTCATTGAGCTTGATGAGCGTCCCGCTTGCGACCATCTCGCCGCAGAGCTTGTTGTACTCTTCTTCGGAGCCGTCGCAGAAGTGTACGGCGTCGGGTTGCGTGAGGTTGGCCATTGCTTCAACCCAAGCAATGAGGCGTTGGTTTTTAATAAATTCAGGGACTTCCATTGCACGAGCGAGCGAAATTATCGTTCAAGACGTCAAGTGAAAGTCGTCTCAAGTCGTGGGGATTTGTAAATGGGCGGGAACCCGCGCCCCCGCCTAACCTCTCAATCTCTTCTATTCGTTGACTCCCTGTCTCACTCCATAGAAATACAATAACTTTTTTACGATAAATCACTCCCATGCCAGAAATTCGCACACGTTTTGCCCCCTCCCCGACCGGTTATTTGCATGTCGGTGGCGCCCGAACGGCGCTTTTTAACTACCTTTACGCACGCGCAAAAAAAGGTAAATTTATCCTGCGCATCGAAGATACCGATCAAGTCCGCTCGACTGAGGCAAGCTACCACCAGGTACTAGACTCTCTGCGGTGGTTGGGTTACGAATGGGATGAAGGCCCCGAAGTCGGCGGAGCGCACGGCCCTTACCGACAATCCGAAAGACTTCATCTATACAAAGAGCATGCCGACAGACTCATCAACGAAAAAAAAGCGTATCCGTGTTTTTGCTCCACCGAAGAGCTTGACCGAAAAAAGAAACAGCGCGAAGCGATGGGACTCCCCTATGTGTACGATGGCAAGTGCCGCTCTTTGAGTGAGACTGAAGTTTCCGAAAAGAAAGCGCAAGGTCTCGAACACACAATAAGGTTTCGTTCGAGCGCAAAGGAAATTCTGGTCGACGACATGGTGCAGGGCAGCGTACGCTTTGACACCGCGCTCATCGGCGATTTTATTATTGTGAAATCCGACGGATTTGCCTCTTATAACTATGCTGTTGTCATCGACGATCATCTCATGGATATCACGCATGTCATTCGAGGTGTCGGGCATCTTTCCAACACACCGCGCCAAATTATGGTCTACGATGCGTTTGGATGGAAACCTCCCCAGTGGGCGCATGTGAGTGAGATTGTCGGCTCCGATCACAAGAAACTCTCGAAGAGGCACGGGGCAACTCCCATTACGGCTTTCCGTGATTTGGGTTACACTGCGCGCACGTTCAACAATTACATGGCGCTCTTGGGTTGGTCGTCGCCCGAAGGCCACGAGTACATGGCGTTAGAAGAACTGAAGAGTCAATTCGATGTCGCACGGTGCTCCAAGTCGCCATCGATGTTCGATGTTTTCGATCTCGAGAAGGCGGCGGATGTCGACCTCGCGCAAGTCACGATTGCCGAGTTGGAGAAATATCTTTTCCCCAAGTCAAAACTCAACTGGCTTTCAAACCAACACATACGCAACACGAGCGAGACGCAATATATCGAAGAGATACTCCCGTTTGTACATTCGGTAGGCGTTGTGCCCGAAGCGGAAACGAATGTACAGAACGAACGATTAGTCAGCATTCTTCTATCGCTGCGTGTCTATCTCGATACTCTGGGCCAAATTAAAGAATACTTACCCGATTTCTATGCGCCGTTTGCTCCCCGAGCCGAAGACTTTAGAGATTCGGAATACTTCCAATCGGAAAACTTTGTGTCGTTAGCCGAGGCTTTCTTACGTCAAATAGGACAAATGACGCAGGGTGAAAAACTGACGCACGATGCTGTGAAAACTGGCATCCAAGCTGTAGGCAAAGAGATTAATATAAAGGGAAAGCCGCTTTTTATGGGACTTCGACTGGCGACGACAGGGCGTCTGACGGGGTTGGAATTGCCCGTTTATTTAGAGCTCCTGGGTCGCGAGCGCGTCGTCGAGCGCGTCACAAAGATGGTGGCGCTCAAAAAAGAAGCCTGATTTAGTCTAAGGAGGAGCAAAATGCCAAGCGTCAACCTACCCTACCAGCAAGCTAACTCCATTTACTGCTACGATTGGTTTCCTAAAGGAGAAACTTTTGCTTTCCCACAAAAAGGGATTTGTTTTGTTCCCTCCGACTTGTCTTCGGTTGCTCATGTGCGCTCCCACCTTGAAAAAATTGCAAACCAATTTGCTTTGAGCGAACAGAGTATTTTTGAACTGGCGCTGGTCGCGGATGAGCTGGTTACGAACGCAATCCTCGCAAATTTCGCGAAAGGGCATGAAGAAAGTATCCTCCTCAAGTGGAGCGTCAAAGATTTTATTTTTACGTT
>CAUJII010000242.1 GCA_963205035.1 Spirochaetota bacterium | reverse complement strand
AAGTTGCCGCTTACTGGCAAGCGGTCATCGACATGAACGACTACCAAACGCGGCGGTTTGTCTCGCAGATTATCGAAACCCAATTTTCAAGCGTTGCGGGGAAAAAAATTGCGATCTTGGGTTTTGCTTTCAAGGGTGACACCAACGACACCCGCGAGTCGCCTGCAATCTATGTCTGTAAGCGTCTCATCGAAGAGAAAGCAAATCTTTTCATCCACGATCCTCAGGCGTTAGAGAACGCAAAGAAAGACCTTGCGGGCATCGATCAAACGGTGACTTACACGCAAGACATCGAGTCTGCAATATCGGATGCGCACGCTCTCGTTATCCTCACCCCGTGGCGCGAGTACGCAGTGCTCGACTTCCCAAAAGTTTTTGCACAGATGCAAAAACCCGCGTTTATTTTTGATGGGCGTGCCCTTGTCGATTCAGGCAAACTCCACGAAATCGGATTCAACGTGACGCAAATCGGAGTCAGGGCTCAAAACTGGTTTTGACGGAGCGCAAGTGCCGGCGGGAACCCGTGTGAGGGGTTTTCCTTACGCGCGCCGTTTCATAAGACGCATGTAAAACCCCGGAGCGAAATTCCAGAGAAGTTTTGCAAGCCGCGATTGGAAAGGCATATAGAGTCTTTTCTTGCGGCAGATAATTGCCTTGACGATGCGCTCTGCCGCATCCTGCGTAGCAAGCACACCCTTGTTCTTCTTGACTTCACGGCCATCGACTGATCGGCTGCGGATTGCACTTTCTAAAAAAGAGGGATATACCACAGTGATGTCGAGCGCGCTCTCTTCACTGCGCAATGTTTCGAGAAACCCTGAGAGAGCATGTTTAGAAGCAGAATATGCAGTGCGGTTTTGGAGCGGAGCAAAACCACTCACACTCGAAATGCCGACAAGAGCACCCTTTCTATCGCGCAAAGCGGTCAAGAGTTCTCTTGCAAAAATCACTGCTCCGAAGACGTTGACCTCGATGACGCGCACGAATTCTTCAAAAGGCGTTTCGCTGAAAGGCGCGATGCGGGTGATGCCTGCGTTTAGGATGACGCCGTCGACACCCTCTTTCGTCAGTGGCTTTAAGGCGCGCCTCACCGCTTTTGCGTTTGTAATGTCTAATACCTCGATACGGTGTTCGATCCTCTCGCGCGCGAGAGACGCAGAAGTTTCTTGGATTGCTTTTACGTCTGCGTCGAAACCGACAATCTTCGCTCCTCGCTGGCCGAGAGCAAGGCAGAGCGCGCGTCCCAGACCACCGGCCGCGCCGGTGATGATGAAAGTTTTACCCGTTAAGTTTCTGCGCATGGGAAAAATAATCGAAAACCTCTTCGCTTGTCTTCTTCGGTTTGTAACCAAAAACCGTCTTGAGTTGTGTGTTGTCGAGCACCGGTCTATACTGCAAAAAACGTACCTGTTCGCTGCCATAGCGGCTGAGGCCCAAGGGTTTTAAGATTCCGAAGAGAGCTTTCAAAAAAAGAGCGGGCCATCGGCGGACCTTTTTCCGAAGCCGCGCTGCAATCGCGTCGATGGTCATAGAGCCGTCACCCGCCAGATTGAAAACTCCAGCGGGAGCGACAAACTTACCGCGCTTGTCGGCTTTGAGCGCGTGCGTTATCGCTCCCACAACGTCTTCGTCCCAAATGAAAACGAAAGGACTATCGCTCCCTCGAATGCCGGGCAGTGATTTTTTATCGAAGAGCGCAGTGATTTGATTCCGAGTTTTTTCGCCTAAGATAGTGCCGATGCGGAAGATGACGACTTCGGGTTTTTTGCGCGTCGCCGTGTGTTCCTTGAGAATTTCTTCGACGAGCCGCTTGTGGTATGAATACGCGAATTCAAAATTTCCGCGCACGGGGTCTGTTTCTCTCAACGGCACAGGGTTGTCGGCGTGATAACCATAAGCCGCACCACTCGACGTCACGATGAGTCTCTTGACTTTGCTCGCGACGCACTCTCTCAGAATGTTTTGAGTCCCGATGACATCGACTGCATATTCAAACGCACGGCTACTTTTTTTTCCGGGCGTCACAATCGAAGCCAGATGCACGACGGCTTCGGGCTTGAAAGTCTCAAAAAGTTTTTTGAGGGCCTCTGGATCGCGCACGTCGCTATAAACTTTGTGGATTTTTTTATTCGTGAAGGTAAGCGGTGTATTTTTTTCAAACCGCACATCGAGCGCAAGAACGGTATGTCCTTTGAGCCCTCGGATAAGATTCGTTCCGGTGTAACCGGCAGCGCCTGTCACGAGAACGCGCATCAGATTTCTTTAGGCGGGTGCCGCGCCCAAATCGTGCCAAGCGCCATGCCGGAGATAATGTGCCACACTCCCCACCAAGCGGCAATGAGCGCCATCCCTCCCAGACCATGAAAAAATGTGAAGATGAGAGTGAGCCCCAGCCCCGAGTTTTGAATACCGACTTCGATGGAGACAGCGCGGCGGTCCGCTTCTTTAAGCCCGACTCCGAGAGCCGAAAAGTAGCCCGTCGCCAGAGCCATTGCGTTTTGTGCAAAAACGTAGAAGACGACATACCCCACGTAGTTTAGGAAATGCGACCAGTTGGCGGCGAGCGCGCCCGCGATGAATACGCCAAAGACTATGAGCGAAAAGATCCGCATGGGTTTGTGGAGTTTTTTCGCGACACTCGGCGCCTTGTGGGAAATGAGAAGTCCCAGAACCATGGGAACACCCAAGAGCAAGAAAACAGAAAGTAGCATGTCGAGTGGATCGACGGCAATTTTTGTGAGGAGTTGGCTCGTTTCCGGGTTGAGCGATGCCCAAAACGTCAAATTAAAAGGCGTCATAAAAATCGCAACGGCTGTTGAAATTGCCGTCATGCTCACGCTGAGCGCTGTGTTCCCTCGACTGTAATGCGTGATGAAATTCGAAACATTCCCCCCAGGGCAGGCTGCGACAAGGATCATACCGAGCGCGATGCTCGGCGCCGGTTGAATGAGCATCGTCATCACCCACGTGAGCGCTGGCAGAAAAATAAACTGCGCCACAAGCCCGATGATGACAGGTTTGGGAGTAACGAAGACATGCTTGAAGTCGCTCGTGCGCATGTCGAGCGCAACCCCGAACATGACAAGCCCCAAGATGACGTTGAGGAGCATGAGCGACGCCGGATTAAAATTTAATTGGATTTGATCGACAGGTACCATTTATTTCCCCTTGGGTTCGAGGTGCATGTCTTTGAAGTGAATGAGTCCCGGGGCCCAGAGATGCGCCACAGGATCCACGTCGACGTGGATGACGGCAGGTCGCTTGCTTTTTAATGCGCGGTCTAAAGCACCGGCAAGCTCTTCGTTTTTTTGAACTCGCTCGCCGTGGGCACCCATCGCTTGCGCTACAAGGTCGAAACGTATTTCACCCAAATCGGAGGCGATATTTTCGCCCGGGTCGAGTTTCTTGTAAAGAAGCATCTTCCATGGGCGCAGCGTGAAAGACTGGTTCATTTTTACCATTCCCCATTGCCTGTCGCAGAAGACAACGTACAGCACGGGGAGCTTATGCCGCACTGCCGTTTCAATCTCTTGCGGGTGAAATCCCATAGCTCCATCGCCAATGAGACAACAAACTTGCGCATTCGGCCGAGCGGCAGCGGCACCTAACGCCTGGGCGACACCTGCGCCGAGCATGCCGAATTTGAACGTCGATAAAATGGTTCCAGCTTTGCGTGCAGGCCAGTAGAAGTTGGCCCATACCGCGGTGTTACCGCCGTCCGCAACGAGAATCGCGTCGTCGCCGACCGCGTCTCTAACCGCCGCAACGGCACGCGCCGGATGGACTCCAGTACCTTCTTTGTTTAATGCTGCATCGAGCTTCGCACGGTATTTTTCTCGGTACTTAGCGAAGCGTTCAAGCGAGGATTTTCGCGCCTGCACGTTGATAGCCGTTTGTTTCTGCTTAACCTCTTGAATAAGAGCTTGGAGGAATTCTTTGATGTCGCTTAGAATCGCAACGTCTGCGGGCTTATTCGACCCCAATGTCATCGCATCGGTATCGACTTGGATCATCTTTTGCTCTGATGCCAGCTTCCAGTATGGAGCCTTTCCCCACCAATCGGTTTCTCCGATGCGCGAGCCCAAGGTCAAGACAACGTCGGCTGCGTTTCTTACGCGGTGGTTGAGTTTGACATCGACCATCGGAATAGAAAGTTCGGAAGTGTCTCGCAGTGCACCGCGAGCAGCCCAGCTTGTCGTGACCGGCGCGTATAAGAGCGTTGCCAGCTCTTCAAGCTCTGCGTATGCCTGCGCATGGTAGACACCGCTCCCCGCATGGATCATGGGAAGATTTGCCTCAACGAGGAGTGACGCTGCTTTTTTGACGTCTTCTGAAGAAGGCCCTACCGGTGTAGTCAAGCGATAACGGTAGGGCTCTCTAAAATCGACAGACGCCTTCACCTTTCCATTCATGATGTTTTCCGGAATGTCGACATGCACAACGCCAGGTCTTCCGGTGAAGCAATGCCTTAGCGCCATCCGTAGGATTTCTCCAATGCGGTCGAATGAAGGCACGGCGACGCTATGCTTTGCAATTTTACCAATCACTCCCACTTGATCGAAACATTGGTATGTACCCCCCCGGTCGGGATACATTATCCCTGTGCGGCGTGCGCTCGTAATCACAAGCACCCGGTTGCCTTCTGCTTGCTCGACGACGAGCCCCGGCAAAATATTTGCGACACCGGGGCCGTTCGACGCCATGCAAACACCGAGTTTTCCTGTGAGGCGCGCATAAGCACCCGCCATGTGCGCGGCGCTTGTTTCGTGGCGCGGGGTGATAAGCTCCATCTTTTCTTTTGCGACAGAGGCATAAAACCCGAAATACGTCCCGTCGATAATTCCGAAAACTTTTTCAACCCCTTCTTGCTTGAGCATGCGCGCAACGA
>CAUJII010000241.1 GCA_963205035.1 Spirochaetota bacterium | reverse complement strand
TGGGTATTACTGCCTCTTCGGGGCCAGGCATTGCGCTCAAATCAGAAGCGATCAACCTCGCAGTGATGACCGAGCTTCCCGTGGTAGTGATCGACGTGCAGCGTGCAGGGCCTTCGACGGGAATGCCGACAAAAAACGAACAGACCGATTTGCTCATGGCCCTTTATGGCCGCAACGGTGAAAGCCCTGTGCCGGTTGTTGCGGCCAGTTCGCCATCGGATTGTTTCCACGCGGCGATTGAAGGTGCGCGTCTTGCGCTCAAGTTCATGACGCCGGTCTTCGTTCTCTCCGACGCATACATCGCGAATAGCTCAGAGCCGTGGAATTTGCCACTCGTTGAGAACCTTCCAGAAATTGAATTCGACCGCGTTGATGCGAAAGATAACCGCGAAGGCTTCAAAGTTTATGGTCGCGACGCAGAAACTCTTGCACGGCGTTGGGCAGTCCCAGGTACGGCAGGCTTCGAGCACCGGATTGGCGGCATCGAAAAAGACGAGAAGGGGAACATTTGCTATGATCCCGAAAATCACGACGCGATGGTGCGCACTCGGCAGGCAAAAATCGATAAGATTGCCGACTTTATCGGCGAACTCAAAGCATTCCCCGAAGAGACTGGAGACCTCCTTGTTTTAGGGTGGGGGTCGACTTACGGGGCAATCCGCGAGGCCGTTTTGCGTGCTCGCAAAGAGGGGGTGAGTGTAGCGCATGCGCACTTGCGCCACCTCAACCCATTCCCAAAAAATTTAGAGAGCGTCTTGAAATCTTTCAAGAAGGTGCTCATTCCAGAACTCAATATGGGGCAGTTGGCACTCCTCATCAGAGGCAAGTATCTTGTGCCCGCAATTTCTTACAACAAAGTGCGCGGTCGCCCATTCGGCATCGAAGAGCTTGAGAAAGTAATCCGCGAGACGGTGTCAGGTTAGTTAATTAGAAAGAGGAATTATGCCACAAGAACAAACAACGCTTACCAAAAAAGATTTTGTT
Organism: Spirochaetota bacterium; assembly: GCA_963205035.1. GTDB lineage: Bacteria > Spirochaetota > Leptospiria > Turneriellales > Turneriellaceae > Turneriella. The sequence continues at coordinate 5,203 of CAUJII010000241.1, read as the reverse complement.
TCAGACCAAACCATCCGCTGGTGCCCCGGTTGCGGTGACTATGGAATCTTAACCGCAGTACAAAAGACACTCCCCGATTTGGGAATAAAGAAAGAAGACGTGGTATTTATATCGGGCATCGGTTGTTCGTCGCGCTTTCCGTATTATATGGATACGTACGGCTTCCACAGCATCCATGGGCGAGCACCAGCAGTAGCTTCGGGACTCAAGGTCGCACGGCCCGAGCTTTCGGTTTGGGTGATTACAGGCGACGGCGACGCGCTTTCTATCGGAGGTAACCATCTCATCCATATTCTGCGTCGTAATTTAGACATCAATATTTTGCTTTTTAATAATGAAATCTACGGGCTGACGAAAGGCCAGTATTCTCCAACGAGCAAGCGCGGTACTGTGGCGAAGACGACTCCCGAAGGGTCGATTGATAATCCATTTTCTGCGCTGCGTTTAGCACTCGGCGCCGGTGGTTCGTTCTTAGCGCGCACGTACGACAAAGACATGAAACACATGGAAAAAGTCTTTAAGCGCGCACACCAACATAAAGGAACTTCGTTTACCGAAGTGCTCCAAAATTGCGTTATTTTTAACGACGGTGTTTTTGATCCAATCACTGGAAAAGATAACCGTGTCAACACGATGATTTTTGTCGAGCATGGTCAGAAGATGCTCTTCGGCGAAGGCAACTCTAAAGGGCTGCGCTTAAACCACGGCGCGCTCGAGGTCGTCTCTGCTGTCGATAACCCCGATCAGGTAACGGCCTACAATGAGAACGACCCGCACTTCTTGCAAACTTTTGAAGCCGCCGCACGTCGGCATGTTTTGAGCGGGGCCAAAGAGCAGGCACTTCCCGTTCCTTTCGGCGTGCTTTACCGCGAAGAGCGCGGTGTGTACGAAGAAGACCTCGAAGCGCAAGTGCAAAACGCTGTCTCGAAGAAAGGCAAGGGTACGTTGCAGCAACTCTTGCACGCGGGTGAAACGTGGGTCGTCGATAATAATAAGAGGGATTAATCCCTCTCTTCGAGTCGCCATTTCAGGTTGCCGCCTGCGCGCAGCGGCACAACAAAATCGTCTCCCATGCGGTAAGAGATGGGAATCGGATTTTCTTTTTTAACAAGACTGATTTTTTCTTCGTTTAACGGCAATCCATAAAAGCGCGCGCCGAACTCGCTCGTGAACGCTTCCAGCGCACCGAGTGCGTGCGCCTCATCAAAAACTTCGCAGTAAAGTTCAAGCGCGCCAAACGCCGTGTAGATTCCCGCACAACCGCAAGCACTTTCTTTCGCATGCTGCGCATGCGGCGCGCTATCGGTGCCTGCAAAAAATTTGGGATTCTGCGACGTAACCGCTCTGACTAAGCTTTCGCGGTCGCGCTCTCGTTTAAGAATCGGTAAGCAAAAGTGGTGCGGCCTTACGCCCCCCTCAAAAAGAGCGTTGCGGTTCAGAAGGAGGTGGTGTGCCGTCACCGTCGCCGCAACGCGGGGGTGCGCGGCTTCGATAAACTCGACCGCGTTTTTCGTCGTGATGTGCTCTAACACAATGCGCAGTTCAGGAAACTCTTTCGTTAGCGGGAGTAGTCCCACATCTAAAAAAACTTTTTCCCTATCGAAAATATCGACGTCACGGTCGACGACCTCGCCGTGGATGAGGAGCGGCAGATCGACTTCTTGCATCGTTTCAAAGATGGGGTAGAGGGCTTCAAGGGTTCGCACGCCGCTTTCGCTGTTGGTCGTAGCACCGGCTGGGTATAGCTTCACAGCATGTACTGAGTCGCTTTGTTTTGCGCGCCGGATTTCGTCTCCCGTTGTTTTCTCCGTGAGATAAAGAGACATGAGGGGACAAAACACGGAGCGTTCTGGTAGCGCATTCAGAATGCGCTTTTGATACGCTTCGGCTTCGGCGACTGTCGTGATAGGTGGCTTTAAGTTGGGCATCACGAGTGCGCGTGCAAACGAGCGCGCAGTATGCGGCAGAACGCTTTGCATCGCACCCCCGTCGCGCAGGTGCAAATGGAAATCGTCTCCTTTGCGCAGGGTGATTTTGTCTTGAGAGATTGTTGGCATCGACCGATGGAGAGATGCAAAGCAATTCTCCCCCGGTCAATCGTTTACACTCTGCCGCGCATGCAAAAAAAATGGCTGACTGTTTGCGGTTTACAATCTGTGAGTGCGCTTTCCAAGAAAAATCCCGAGCTAATCGAAAGACTTTTCTTTGACGCAGACCGCGCTCCGCTTTTTTCCGAGACCTGCCGCTACTTGGCCAAGGCGAGAAAAACATACCGCCTCGTCAAGAGCGAGGAGCTGCAAAGCATCACGGACTCCGCGCACCACCAAGGCGTTGCAGCCGTTGTCGCGCCTGTCGAACCTCTGCCATTGAAGAAACTTCGCCTTCGCCGCGACACGGTTCTGCTCCACGATGTCTTAAATCCGCATAATGTGGGAGCAATACTACGCACTGCGGCTTTTTTTGGTGTGAACGATATTATTCTGAGTCGAAAGTCCTGGAATGCGGCGATGACGTCGGCGGCGTGGCGTGTCGCCGAGGGGGGCTTGTCGTGTGCCCGGCTTTTCGTATATGAGAGCGTTGAGGAGTTCTTCGCGTTTGTGAAAGATGCGGGCATTGTCGCCTTGGCGGCAGTCAAGCCTCAAAAGGCGCGAGTAACTACTCTTGATGGGGCCTTCAGAAACAAGACGGCCCCTGCCGTTTTTTGTCTGGGGAACGAGGAAGAGGGGCTTAGCCCACAATTTATCGCGGGCTGTCGCGACCGGTTTTGTATACCGGGCAGCGGGCAAATCGAGTCGCTCAACGTGTCGGTGGCTGCTGCGCTCTGCCTCGAAAGGATGGCGGAGCAGGCGCGCATAGTTAGTCGCGGTGGGCGCGCATAGTTAGTCGGGGTGGGCCCGAATAGTTAGTCGCGTTAAGCCTTCACACCCGACTTGTCTTGTGCCGAGTCGGATCCGCCGCTCACACCCATTTCAATCTTGAATTGCTTCACAAGCTCTGCTGCGCGGATTTTTTCAGCATCGGCTTCGATGCTCGCTTTTTCATTATTGCCTTTGCTAACCGCCATGTCGAGCTTAACTTCTGACATAGCACTTTGCTTTTCAATACGCTTTACCATTTCATCGTGAGTGTGGTCGACGCCACCAGCAGTAAATTGCTCCATTGTGTCCGCGACTTCTTTTTGCCACTTCGCACGTTTCGCGGTTTCGATTGCATCGAGCGCTTCTTTGGTCTTGCGGTCGAGTTCTTTCATAAACGCAACTTTTGCCTCTTCGCCTTTTGCAGCGGCAGACTGCGCTTGGCTGAGTTGCGTTTCGAGAGTCGCAACTTTCGTCTTATTTTGTTCGAGTTCTAATGCGTATTGCCCCGCGACGTCTTCGCGATTTTGGTTTATCGCGGCCTTAATATTTGCGGTCATTTTGGCTTGCTCGGCTTCAAGTTTTGCTTTCTCTCTTTCGATGAGCTTAGCGTTCGCCTTAAGCATTGCGATGTTTTCATTCATCTTGGGAATCTTGTCGCGCATGTCGCGGATATTCTGTTCGAGAATCAATGCGGGGTCTTCCATTTCGGAAACCATGCCGCCGAAGATTGAGCGCAGTGCGCGTTTGAATCGTTGCCAAATACTCATACAAGCAGCGATGGAGAACTAAAACCTTGGGGCAAGCTTTTTTTAATTGTTTTCTTCTCGCCGCTGTGTCCTTAACACCAACTTTATTCTGCTGTGCTGAAACTTCTCCATACGGCGGATTTACACCTCACCCGCGACACGCCGGCCGAAATGCAATATAGTTACTCCGTTCTCGATGAAATTGTCGAGAAGGCCAATGAGCATGCGGCGGATTTCCTCGTTCTTGCGGGGGATGTTTTTAATCGCTTTACAGACATCGAGGCTGGTCACCGCGATTTTAAGGAGAGGCTTTCAAAACTCCAGAAAAAGTGTGAAGTTATTTATATTGCGGGTAACCATGAGAATCTGGCGCGGAAAAAGCGAAAAATTAACTCTTATGACTTGGGTATTCCTGCGGGTCATGTGGTCGATAGCGACACGGCGCCGCTCCAATACATCGAAAAAGCAAATGTCGAGTTTTTGTGCATTCCACACCAAGATGACTATGCCGCGCTGAGCGAAGCCGTAGTCAGAGAACGCAGCAATAAAGTACGCGTTGCGGTTGCACATGGAATTGTGACGGGCACAAGCCTCGAGGCACTCGTCGATGACGAAGACGAAAAGGCCGTCGTTATCGACTCTTCCTTTTTCAAAAAGCACGGCGTCGATTTTGTGTGTTTGGGGCACATACACAAGAAGACCGATTTTAAGATCGACGGCATCGAGGCTGCGTATCCGGGATCGCCGCGTGTTTGGCGTAAAGGGGAAGCCGGAGCACGGCAGGTAAATCTCATTCAATTTGAGGGGGGTAGATACCACAAGACGGCGCTCACGCTTAAGAGTGCAGGCGAGTACCGGAGCGTTGATTTTGCATTGCGTTTAGACGGCGACTCGTCTGCCTTGAGCAAGATCGCAGACGGCGTGGGCGCGCAAGACTTTGTTTATGTTTCGCTTTCAGGAATTGCAGAGGTCCAAACCGTCATCGAAAAAGTACGCCGTGAGATTTATGAAACACTCGAAGCGCGCTGCCGCCGTGTCGAGGTCGACACCTCAGGCGTGCAAGTCCTTGCTGGAATTACGCAAAGTACGTTAGCCAAAAAGTTTTTAGCCGTTTGGGAAATAAGGAATGCTGCTGCCCAGACCGATTCGGAGCGACGCCTTTACTTGCGTGCGCGAGAATTGGGGTTACTCGAAATTAAGGCGGAGCTTGAAAAGTAAAATGATCAAAGAATTAAAGCTCGGCAATTTTGGAAAGTTCCAGCGCAAAAATTTTTCTCTCGCAAGCGTGACTGTTTTCTATGGGCCCAACGAGGCGGGCAAGACGACGCTTCTCGATGCGTTTTGTCAGACGCTTGCAGAGCCATCGGGTGCGACGAGCGAGGGCAAGAGACTCAAAGACCGCTATGGCGAAGAGCGCGAAGCCGAGCTGGTGTTTGAAAACAAGCCGTGGCTCGTGGATCTCGATGAGTTCTCAAATATTTATTCGGTACGAACGGGAAACATTGAAATCGCTTTTTCAAGAAATGCGAAGTGGGCAGAGGCAATCAAGACTGCCATTTTCTCAGGCGGTTTAGACCCGCAGCGTATCTTAAATAAGTT
>CAUJII010000240.1 GCA_963205035.1 Spirochaetota bacterium | reverse complement strand
TGTTGACAAAACCGTCGTCTAAAGTGATGAGCCCAGACTGCGCACGTAATTTTGAGATGTCGAGCGCCAATTCGTTTTCGGTTCCCTTAACCAGAGGGAGTTCATACTCCTTGCCATTATAGATGAGTTTTGCTACTTCTGTCATACACGTCATAAAAGGAAAGCGGGCAAGGGCTTCAAGAAGAAGATCATCAGGACAGCCCATTCTCGGTTTGATAAACTGTTCAACCATTTCGACGCTTAGAGGTGATCGCAAAGCGCCGGATTATTTTTTCGTGACGGTTAAACACTACAGACCAGTCGAAAGCTTTTTCAGCCAGTTTCTTTCCATGGGTGGTGAGGCGACGGCGTAACGTTTTATCGCGTCGGATACGCAAGACGGCTTGAATCAAGTCCTGTGCGTTGTCGGGTTCGAAGAGCAATCCGTTTTTTCCATGCCTAATCACCGAGGGTATTCCTCCGGAACGTGCGGCGATGACAGGGACGCTCGCAGCATTGGCTTCGCACAAAACTCGCCCCATTGTTTCCACATCGCGCAGGCCAGTGATAGGATGAATGTGTTCGCGGCTCGCCAACACGAATTGGTCTGAGGCCCAAAAGTATTTTTGAATTTCGTTTTGGTCGACCGCTCCACGCAATGTCACAAATTTTGAGAGCCCCCGCTCTTCTATAAGCCGGCGATATTTTCTTTCCATACGCCCGCCGCCGATAATTAGCAGGTGAACATCGGGCATCTCTTTTTGCAAGGTCGGTATGACACTCAAGAGGAAGTCTATCCCTTTTTTTGCGACGAGGCGGCAGACTGTTGTGATTAAGTACGCCTTCTGCGCCAATTGTAATTCTTCGCGCCACTGCCGAGAAGTCTTCTTAGAAAACTTGCCGTCGAATCGCTGGGCATCCACACCACCAACGAGAACGTTGATTTGCTTTTCGTCGATGCTGAGGTTGTGTAATAACTGTGCCGTAAAATTGCTGTTGGCTAAAATATAATCGGCCGACCGCGCAGAGTCAGCCATCAGGCGGTGTCGCCTTTTGTGAAAAAAAAGCTCTATCCACTCGGGGTAATTAAACCGTTTGAACACGTTATAGATACGCTCTTCAAAAAATGGATGCCCCAGTAGGCCGCTACCGAATCTGAAAGGATAAACTATCCACGGGCGTAGGACGTCGTTGCCGACAGAACGGCAGATAATTGGGATGTGGAGTTCTCGCCTGAGCAAGCCATAAAACACCGTTGAGGAGTAGAGGATTTCTGCAGAAAATTCACGAGCGATTGTCGAGATGGCTTTAATATTTTTCCAGAAGCTCACGCGCCCCAGCACGCGGTTTACCTTGAAAGATAGCTTAGAGTCAACGTGGACGAGCGCGTCTTTTTCTTCATGTTGGTTATTTCGGTATGTTACGACTTCGATCGCATAACCGCGCCGGTGCAGATGGTTTGCGAGAGCAAGCGCATGCGTTTGCATGCCGCCGATGCGCGGCGGGAATTCAGTCAACACGAGCAGTATGCGCGGTTTTTCCATCAAGCGGGTCATTGCATAAGCTGTGGCTTGATTGTAAAGTACAGCGATTATGAAAAGCTGAATAAATTTCTGAACCATTTCGATGGCAAGAAAGTAACGAGTTGACAGACACTTTATCTATCTGACTTGAGCACATGGCTGACGATCCGCAAAAACCCGAAAACACGAATACACCGGCGAACCCAGAAAAAGTCCCACCAACGACGCCGCCCACACCCGAGACTCCCCCTGCGCCACCACCGGGGTATGACCGTGTCGAGCAAACGGGCGTTTTTCAAATGCTGTGGGATTGCAAGTATTGTAACACGAAAAAACTCTTAGGGGTCACGCATAAGTTTTGCCCCAACTGCGGTTCTGCTCAAGACGCCACGGCGCGCTATTTTCCTTCAGACGAAGAAGCGATTGCAGTCGAGGATCACGAATACACAGGCGCCGACAAGAAATGCGGAAACTGTGGAACTCCCAACGCTGCGAAAGCCGAGTTCTGCATACAGTGCGGTTCGCCGATGAAAGACGCAAAAAGCGTAGCTATGCGTTCTGAACAGACGACCGCCGAAGGCACGCAATTTGGGGCAGACAGCAAAAGCGCCGCAAAGACAGATTTTGAAGCGCAAAAATCAGGAATTCCCACAACGCCACCGGAGCCGCCCAAATCAAAAAAATGGTGGATTATCGGAGGAAGCGTCGCCGCCGCCGCTGTCATTGGCCTCGTCGCCAGCTTTTTTGTCACGAGTACGGTGGATGTACGCGTCGACGGACACTCCTGGGAGAAGAGAGTCGCCATCGAGGCGTATAAACCACGGGTAGAAACCTCTTGGTGCGACGCCAAGCCTTTCAATGCATACTCAATCACCACACGCCGTGAAGTGCGTTCTTACAACCAAGTCGCCGACGGCGAAACGTGTAACAACGTGCGCGTTGACCGCGGGAACGGCACTTTTTCAACGGAAAAGCGTTGCAAGACAAAGTACAAGAAAGAGCCTGTGTACGACTCGAAGTGCTATTACAAAGTCGATAGATGGGGGCCGGAGCGCGATATCGTTGCCAAGGGAACATTGAAAGAGACGCCCGCGTGGCCTGCGGTCAATATCCGCACAGGCAACTGCTTGGGTTGTGAGCGCGAGTCCGGGCGCAGCGAAACCTTCTCGCTGGCTCTTACTCAGGTTAAGAAAGCCGATAAGAAACATAATTGTTCTTACAAAGAAGCACAGTGGCGCTCAATCCCCGACGGCGCGGTAAAGAAAATTAAGGTCCGCCTCATCGGCGGTGCGAAGTGCGAGACGCTACAGTAGGGTTTCGGGTGATTGCGGGCTGGCGTTCGCAGCACGTCAACCTTGTTGACTGAAGTGCCACTCAGTTAGGATTCCGCGAGTCATGGATACCGAAGCGAATATGACTAAATAGCCTAACCTACCAGTACTTTTTGTTGCAGGACATTCTGTATCTTCACCAGATTCTTCAAAGTCGGGTTTGCCTTTCGCGGGTTCTCAAAATTTTGATAGTTTTGGTACGGGATTTGAAGCATACCTGCAATCTGCTTTTGTGTCAAATGCTTCTTTTTCCGAGCCATTTTGAGCCAAATCGCAAAACCGACGCTGGTGTCAGGTGCAATTTGGTAGATATTTTTTCCGCTTAACCGCGATGGTGTCGGAATATCCAAAGCCCGCAAATCAATAGATTCCAAATAACCGTTCAAAGCGTCCTTGGCATAGGCAAGAGCCTTTTCTAAAGTCTCGCCATAAGTAAGACAACCCTTTAGATCAGGAAATTCAACATCAAAAGCCTTATCTTTCTTAGAATAGGTTATTCTAGCAGGATATGTTATCATTTTAGACCGCCTTGCTTCATTAATTTTTGGAGTGTACCTGTTGGCATATCGTTATTCGAATGCACTGGTACTGAAATCGTTTCGTTACCCCGTTTCATAATATTATGTGAGCCGGTAACTCGTTGCACGACCCAACCTTGCGCTTTGAGCCGTTTCACCAATTCTTTGCCGGACACCGGGGATAATACATATCAAACAATGTATCGTCAAGTTTTTCTCGAATTAATGATGGCAGATTCAAAAAAATAGAATTTTCTTTACAGATTGGCCCTTTCGATTCACGTGCCGCCATGATAAACACCACGCCACCACGCCACCACGCCACCACGCCATGAGGCGATGGGCATACATAGTCTCGACAACGCTGCTATTGAGCATCATCTCGTGCCAGTCATGGGGTAGATTTTGGGAAGAAGAAAAGAAAGAAGGTACTGCGACGGCATCTAATGCCACGACCACCGCCGATATTTTGACAATGATCAGCGTACCCGCCAACACGACGGGTTTTCTGATGGGTTCAACCGCCGTTGGCGGTTCGTCGATACCTGAACACACCGTTGCTTCGATCACCGCCTTTGCCATGGCGAAGTATGAGGTTCAATACGGTGATTGGCTGACCGTGAAGACATGGGGGGAAAGCAACGGTTATGCGTTTGCCAACCCCGGTGTTCAGGGTGACAATGGGTCGCAGACCGACCAACACCCGGTGACGACCATTAGCTGGCGTGATGCGATTGTGTGGTGCAATGCTGCATCAGAGAAGCAGGGGCTGACGCCGGTATACTATTTGGATAGTGGTTTCGCCACGCCAATGCGAAACTTGGGCAGTACGGGGGTGAATCCGTTAAACGCAACGAATAGCGCCGACAATACACCGGGCCAAGAAGACAACCCATTCGTCAATTGGTTTGCGAATGGCTACCGCTTGCCCACCGAAGCCGAGTGGGAATACGCGGCGCGGTATATAGACGGTTCAACTTTTCAACCGGGAGATTATGCAAGCGGCGCTACGGGCGACTATAACGATACCGCAGCGACAGGCCTTGTTGCTTGGTACACGGCGAATTCGGGCTCCAAGACTAATGCAGTCGGTGGCAAGACTGCCAACGCACTTGGCATATTCGACATGAGCGGGAATGTCTGGGAATGGGTTTGGGATTGGAATGGCACCTATACGACAACCACACCCTATACCGATGCCGATAGTAAAGGCCCGACGAGCGATACTAATCGGGTAAGTCGTGGTGGTGGCTGGAACAACATCGCAACCACCTTGCGGGTGGCATTCCGCAGCAACAGCAACCTCCCGTGGATCACGTTTAACGACATCGGGTTCCGCCCAGTGCGACGACCGTAGAGACGCAGCATGCTGCGTCTCTACGGTCGGGGCGTTGCCCAGCCGACGGCTGGCGGAGATCCTTGATAAAAATTTTTTGAAAAAGTGTTTTAGGGCCATTGTGGGGCAGGCAGCACGATAATCGAACGAATTTGCTCCTATTTATGTGATCACTTATCGTAAACGAGGCTGTCTAATTGGCTCGATTTCGCTCACTTCGATACATTTTTGCGCCGGTGACTGAGTGAAAATGCCAATAAAATTGGCATTTTTGTATCGAAGCCAGGCGCAAGAACACTCCGAAGACGGAGACTCGAAGACTCGTCGCAGTGAGCGACTTATTAGACAACCTCTATTGGTACGACTAACCGGATGATTCGTGGTGGTAGCTGGTTTGATACTGCCAGCGACCGCCATCGGCACACAGCTATGGAAATCCGCAGCTCCGCGACCAATCCCCAAAAAAAAACGCAAAAATCGTGAGAAAAAAACGCACTTTCCGGGTATTTAATATATAGAGGCCCAATATGAAATGCACAAAACAACCCGCCTTCCTTGAAGGCAAACCAACCCCCATAACTGACGTATGGGAAGTACGACTGCCGCAGCCGCTGTGGCAGCGCATCCGTGCGACCGCGAAAGCGCATCGTACCACATTTTCAACTATTACGCGTCTTTGCGTATTCGAGCTGGCCGAACGCTCGTCTCTCCGCATGCGCGCGGCGTTCACGAACATGGCCAAGACTAACAGCACAGAGTGCAAAGTTGGCGATTTGCACCGGCACATGGTGTGCTTTTATGGCGAAGATGTTCTCCTGGTACGGATGGCGGCGATGCGGTTGGGGATTACGGTCTCGGCGTTTATCCGCTTGGCTCTCAAGCTCTATTTGCGGCACTTTGCTGCGGAATTCCATAGCAAGCAACCGAGAGTCCAAATCACGCGAGAAATGATCTTCTGGCGAGGCATCAAGCGCTGGATTTCCATAGCCGTCACCGCCGTGAATGAATTCTCGATACCCTCGGTCAGGAACTACACCTTCCTGAGCTTCCCGCCAGAGGAACGATGGGGCTGGCCGGAGGCTGCGCAAAAGCGCGGCGGCTCCCGATCGATGAACACCGGATTCCCCAATTTTTTAATCACGAAAACAAGAAAAACGTGTATATTATGCCTGAGGTATGATTGAAGAGATTACTGTCGACGAACTCAAGACTCAATTAGATTCAGGCGCGCAGATTACGCTGGTCGATGTGCGTAGAGACAACGAACTCGATATTTGTCGCCTTAAGAATGCCGTCCACATACCGCTGCATCTCTTACCGGTGCGGTTTACGGAGCTCGACCGTGAAACGCCGCTCGTTATTTTTTGTCACCATGGCGCTCGTTCGCAACAAGCGGTTTGCTTCTTGGTTGAGAAGGGGTATAAGGACGTAAGGAATCTTATGGGCGGAATCGAAGCGTGGGCGACGCTTATCGACACGACAATGGCGCGCTATTAAATGGAAGCAAGTATTTTAGAAAAGGCGACCGCTGCACCTCTCGTGCAAAAGCTGCGCATTTTGTGTGCCATGTCGGGCGGCGTAGATTCCGCCGTATCGGCGTTTCTTTTGAAACAGGCGGGGCATGAAGTCACCGGTGCCAATATGCGCTTTTGGGAATATCCATCCGAATGTGAAACGCCGGCAGAGGGCACGGCAAAAAAGAAAAAGATCACTTCGTGCTGTTCTCCGGAAGACATGGCGGACGCAGAGCGTAGCGCGCGCAACATGGGCATCCTGTTTTATGCGCTCAAGATGGAGGCCGATTTCAAAGAGAGCGTCATCGATCCCTTCATCACCGACTACCAGAACGGGCTTACTCCCAACCCGTGCGTGCATTGCAACACATACATAAAATTCGGTGAGTTCTACGAAAAAGCCACGGCGCTCGGGTTCGATAAAATCGCGACGGGGCACTACGCCGACATCGTGCGCTTGGAGAATGGCCGCTGGGCGGTTGCGCCGGCGATCGATACGAAAAAAGACCAGAGCTATTACCTCTATGGTATGTCTCAAGAATCGCTCGCGCGGACGATTTTCCCTCTGGCAAAAATGATCAAAGAAGACGCGCGGCGTATCGCAGAGGAAAACCATATCCCCGTTGCGCGCAAGCCCGACTCGCAAGAAATTTGTTTCATTCCCGACGACGACCATAGAGCGTTTCTGAAACGCCAAGGCGCATCGATGCGGCCGGGATATTTCCGCGATAGCTTGGGCACAATTTTGGGCAAGCACGAAGGTTCCGTGGGATTAACAATCGGCCAGCGCAAAGGGCTCGGAGTGGCAACGGGCGCACCGATGTTCGTTCTCGAAATACTCCCGACGGGCGATGTCATTTTGGGAAGCCGCGCACAGCTCGAACGGAAGACCTTTTACTTGCGCGACGCCGTGTTTCAAGGGCTTGCCGCCGAAGATGCTCTGTGGAAAAACGGAGCACGCTGCAACGTACAAATCCGATACAACGGCAAGCCGCTCGCGGCCACCGCGTACGCGATGGAAAGCGCTGAGTCCCCGCTCTTACGCGTCGAGCTCGACCTCCCCGCATGGGCGGTGACTCCCGGTCAAGCGGGCGTCTTGTACGACACGGAGCGCGGCTACATTCTAGCGGGCGGTAAGATACAACTGCGGCTCTGAGCGGCGATGCAAGCGCATCACGAACGGCATTACGCTCTCGACGTGTTGCGCGGGTTGACGATTGCTTTGATGATCATCGTCAATAATCCGGGGGACTGGAACCACATGTTCGCTGTTCTGCGCCACGCCGACTGGCATGGTTTTTCTGGTGCGGACATCGTCTTTCCACTTTTTCTTTTTGTCGCGGGTTTTGCCGCAGAACTCAAACTCAGCCGCATCCCAGAGACTCTCACAAGGGGTATTACTCCCCCTACAATGTCTCGCTTTTTTGCGACGCTTCTGCGCCGCAGCACTTTTCTTTTTCTTGTGGGAGTTTTTTTGAATGCGTGGCCGTTTGGTCTTTTGCCGGGAACAGAATTTTCGTGGCACACGGTACGTGTCTTCGGTGTCCTGCAACGCATCGCGCTTTGTGTTCTTCTCGGCGGTATTCTGCTTTATTCTGCACGCTCTTGGCGTTCGCTGTTGATAGTTATTCTCGCTGTCGCGCTGATATACGAATGCATCATGCGCGTGCCACTCGTGCAATTTGGTCCCGAAAGTTTCGGGCGGAGTTTTGAATTAAAGAATAATTTTGCGCGCTTTGTCGACATGAGTATTCTGCCGTCTTCGATGCTTTACAAAGTGCACGGAGTTACGTTTGATCCCGAGGGTTTGGTTGGTACCTTGGGAGCGTTGCTTTCATTTCTTCTCGGCGCGGTGGCGTTTCGTTTTGATACGCTGTGGCCGCAGGGTAAGCGGAGCTTTTTTACATTCGCCATTCTGCTTGCTCTTGTGGGATTTCTACTGCGAACGCTGGAGCCGGTCAACAAGCATCTCTGGACTCTGTCTTATGTCGGCGTGACCGGTGCGGTGGGAGTCTTCTTGCTGTTCTGTTTGCGCGGTCTAAATTCCCATCCGCAATGGGTGGCGCACCGCGTGCTGCGCCCGTTTGCCGACATGGGTATCAATCCTCTTTTTCTCTATGTGCTCAGTGTTCTCATCGGCAAGACGGTTGCAGTGTGGAAAGCCGCACCAAATTTCAGTCTTAAGCAGTTTGTCTTTGCAGCGCTAACTGCCGTGCCGCTCGACGAAAAACTCCTCTCGCTCTTCTATTCTCTTCTGTTGTTGCTGCCGCTCCTCATCTTCGCGCGGGCCATGCGAAAGAAACCTATTTCTCTTTGAGCGAGGGGATGTATTTCATATCTTCGGAGAGGATATGCGCAGACAGCCATTTCCGCATAAACAC
>CAUJII010000239.1 GCA_963205035.1 Spirochaetota bacterium | reverse complement strand
GTTTCAATCCTATGGGCGTGTGTAAGACTGTGCCTCCGTGGGGTTTGAATCATGAAATTTCGCATACTCTCTTTTTCTTTATTAGTCTTATTTTTTGTCGCGTGCAAAGGCTACTTGCAGCAAATACCGGAGGGTGAAAATGCCGCAACAACAGGTGGCTCATCGGGAAACGTTGCAACTCCCACAGCGGGGGCGAGCCTCACTTTTAGCGCAGTTTCTGATTCGGGAATGACCGTCACATGGGGGGCCGCGACAGATAGCGTCACAGCGCAGGCAAACCTGCAATACCGTTTAGTCTATGCGACGGTCGCAACAGATATCGATTCGATTGCCAAGGTCGACGCCATCACAGGTGCGCAGGTTGCGAGTAACTATGCGGCGAACCTCACTACATTTGCGGTAACGGGACTCGCACCTTTGACGAGCTATTCTTTTGCGGTGGTCGTGCGTAACGATGCAGGTGGTAAGACTCTCTATCCGATTAGTAGCCAAACGACATCTGCTGCGGGCTCTGTGGCGTCGCCGAGTTTTAACCCCGTATCGCCGCAGAATTTTAATACGAACTTGAGTGTGGTGCTTGCAACGGCGACTTCGGGTGCTATTATCTGTTATACAACAGACAATAGCTTACCTGCATGCGATGCGCCGAAGACGGGTTGTGTTGCGCCAAAGAGTCAGCTATACACGGCTGCAATCAATTTCACTGTAACAACGACAATAAAAGCCATTGCGTGCAAAAACGGCTCTCCGGATTCCGCCGCCGAGCGAGGGGACTACGTTTTCGACGACACGGCGCCGACGGTAGGATCTAACATCACGTTTAGCTCGGTCGCAGACACGACAATGACAATAAACTGGGGTGCCGGCTCCGACAACATAACAACTGCGGCAAAGCTTCAATACCGCATCGTATGGGCTTATTCAAGCGCGGATATTGACACCATTGCCGAAGTCGATGCGTCGACAAACGTTGTGCAAGACTACACGGCAAACACAACGACGAAGAATGTCACCGGTTTGAATGTTACGACGACTTATTATTTTGCCATTGTTTTGCGAGACGAGGCTGGCAATCAGGCGCTCTACAGTCCGCGCAGCCAACAGACTACAGCCCCCGGAGTCGTGGCATCACCTGCATTCAATCCTTCCCCACCGAGGGTTTTCAACTCCGCGCAAAGTGTGGTAGTTACCACAGCGACTGCGGGGGCCACACTTTGCTACACCGTCGATGGCACCGCACCCGCATGCGATGCGTCGAAGACTGCGTGCACTGGCGGAACGATATACTCGACTGCTCTCAGTTTGGTGGCAACGACACCCCTCAAAGCAATCGCCTGCAAGAGCGGCTCGACCGATTCGTCGGTCACTACCGGAAGTTATACTTATGATAACGTGAGCCCCACGGTCACGCCGAGCATTACCTTTAGCGGAGTTTCCGATACGAGTTTGAATTTCAACTGGGGAGCGGCGAGCGATAACTATACTGCACAAAATAACTTAGTCTACCGCGTTGTGAAGGCTTCATCAAGCGGCGCTATCGACACCATAGCCGAAGTCGATGCAATCACAGGGCTCGACCTCTTGGCAAACTATCTCCCAAATTTAACAGCGCAAGCGGTTACGGGACTCACGGGTTCTACGACGTATTTTTTTGCAGTCGTAGTTCGAGACGAAGCCGGTAACAAGACTCTCTACGCGCCGCAGAGCGAGACGACCTCCGCTCCAGGTGTCGTTGTCTCTCCGGTATTGAACCCAACTCCGCCCGTTCTTTTTATAGGGTCGCAGAATGTTGCACTGTCGACAGCGACTTCAGGTGCCATTATCTGTTATACAGATAATGGCACAACACCCGCGTGCAATGCGACGCCGACTTGTACAACGGGCACCGAATACTCGAGTGCTTTCAACTTGGTTGCAACAAAAACTATCCAAGCGATTGCCTGCAAGAATGGAATGACGGCATCTTCCTTCACCTCGGGTCTCTATACCTTGGACACGCGCCCGCGTCTTGTCGCTTCAACGCCAGCAGACGCTGCAACGGGCATAGCGGTTTGCAGCGGGACGGCACCTTGTACTGCAAAAATAGTACTGCAATTTTCTGAAAGCATGCAGACTGGAACACCAACGCTGACGACAGAAATAGAAACCGATGCGGTCTACTATACGGTTCCGAGTACGGGATCGACTTTCACTTGGTCGACAACGGCATTTGCAAACGATACTCTAACGATTCGCCTTAGTTGGCACTGGTTCCCAGAAAGCGCGAAAGTCCGATACACGCTGCCTGCTGCGGGACTCAAGGATTCCGGAGGCGACGCGATTGCGGCAGACGTTGTGCAGACTTTCACCACAACATGGGCTGGCCGAAATTTTACGGCGGCCGACACGGGCTTAACCACCTGCTACGACGCCGCCGGGGTAGGGATTGCGTGCGCTAACGCATCTTACCCGCGTCAAGACGCAGACTATGTAAACACGCCCGCCGCCCGCTCCTTCACAGGACCTACGCAACACGTATCTTACACGAGCGATTACACCACAAAAGACAACGTAACAAATCTAGTCTGGAAAAGTTGTACAGAAGGACAGACTGGCGCAAGCTGCAACGCAAGCGGCGATAACACGAATAACTACGGCGCCGATAGTGGAGTCAAAACGTGGTACAATGCGCTCAATGCGTGCTCTGCGCTCAATGCGGCTAATAGCGGTGCAGGCTATGCGGGAGTGACTTCTTGGAGGCTACCGACATCAACCGAGTTGGAGAGTCTCATCCATTTTGGGCAAACGAACCCTTCGATGGATGCGGCCAATTTTCCAACCGCAGTATCGAGTGCGTATTGGGCAGCGAGTACGAAAGTAGGTTCGCCGCAAGAAGCGTGGACGGCAAGTTACAACATTGGTACTTCGTCAGGCGCAACGCGGTCCGAAGGTCGGTATATCCGCTGCGTCTCGTCTCCCGACCCCCTTGCCACAACGCGATTTGTCGATAACAACGATGAAACGATCAAAGATAACCGCACAAATCTTATCTGGCAGAAATGCTCGCTCGGACAAAGTGGCGCAGGTTGTGCGAGCAGCGGCAATGTGGGAGATAATTACAACGCGCAAAGGACAGATTGGGCGGGGGCACTCAACACATGCAAAAACCTCACGCTTGCGAGTAAGACTTGGCGGCTGCCTTCTGTCACAGAGCTCTTAAGCGTCATGGATAAGAGCAGAGCATACCCATCGATAGATACGAGTTTCTTTCCGGTTGCGGTGAGCGATCCGTATTGGACATCGACGACAATTATAGGTCAACCGGAAAATGCCTGGTATATTTATTTTAGCATGGGCCTCTTGCTACATACGACAAAAATCGGCTCGAACCATTATGTCCGCTGCGTAGCAAATTAAGCAACAGAGGAAACAGAGGAAACCGGAAAGCATAATGAAACAGAAACTTAGAAGTCTATCGCGCCTTGGGATTTTCTTAATGGCCACAACTGCATGCTCCTTTTTGTGGGGTGCCGACAAAGCAAGTGCACCCGAAAAAATTGTTGCAACACCGACAATAAGTCCCGACACGAGCCGTCCCTTTAATAAGCCGCAGAGCGTAACGCTTTCGACTACGACGTCTGATTCGACGCTCTGCTACTCGACAGACGATAAAGACCCCGCATGCAATGCCGAAAAATCCGGCTGCGCAAGCGGCACTCTTTATGCGGCGCCGTTCACGCTGGATGACAATTCGACGCTCAAAGTCTTAGCGTGCAAGAAAGCGATGCAAGATTCATTGCTTGTTTCGGCTCCGTTTGTTTTTGATACAACCGCTCCGAAAGATGTGGCAGAGTTTAAGATTCAGACCTCGCAGAACAAAGTTGCGTTGCAATGGATAAATCCCACCGACGCCGATTTCGCCGGAGTAAAGATTTTGCGCAAGACAGAAAGCTCTCCCGCAGATGCCTCAGACGGCACCCTCGTCTTTGAGGGTGAAGCAGCACACGCCGCCGACACCTTGCCCGACGAAAAAGTTTATTACTACAAGGTGTTTGCGTTCGACAAAGCGAGTAACTATTCGCCCGGCGCCGAAGCGCACGCGCAAAAAAATGTGGGATCTCTCTCGTTGACGGCGGGCCTTTCAGGCGGGCTGGCGTATGGCCAAAGCAAACTCGCCGGGCAAGATTTGAAACTCTTTAGCCTGCACTTAGGCGCAGCCTACGGCGGTTTGTTCTCGAACGGAATTTTGAAACCGGTCGAGGTGACGGCGCTCGTCGACCTGCAACGGTTCGCCGCAAAGGATGTTCCGGCGTGGGGCGCCGTCATGCAAGTGGGTGTGGCATACCCCGTGTGGAAGTACGAGCAACATCTCGTGAAGGCGCTCGTCACCGGCGGGTATGCGTTCGGGCAAGTCGATGGCATGTCGACTTTTGGCGTGGGAATTTTTGAAGTCGGCGCCCGCTATGCCTTCTTATGGAGCGAGTCGCTCTCGTTTGTGGCGGGGCTTAGACAGCAATTCTATTTAGACCCTGTGGGAGTTTTTTTTGCGACGCAGGGCATTGCCGGCGCGGCGTATCGGTTGTAGGGTCGGTTGAAAATTCGCCCCTATTTTCAGCTTGCCGCATTATGTCGCATTACTCTGATGTGACATAATATGTTATCAGAAACGGCAAGCGCAGCGTCGGCGGAAAAAGTAATCCCTCGTGTTTCGGGCAAAGGAGCGATACAATATATTCGTCCCACACTGTCGCGCAACGAACTCAAATCTGTACTCGAATCTTTAGTTCAAGAAGAAGTCTCTTTCGGGCAAGGCGTTCTAAATTTTGAAAGAGCGTTTGCGCGGACGTTCGACTTCCAGCACGCGACCGCCGTCGATTCTTATACATCGGCGTTTCACTTGGCGCTCTTAGCGACAGAACTCACAGCAGAAGATCAAATCATCCTGCCGGTGTCGGCGCCCTTGAGTCTCTTAGACGCCGTTCATTATGTGGGAGCAAAAGTTGTTCTGGTCGACTTGGCAAAAGACTCTCTCCATGCAGACTCTGACGCTCTTCTTGCGCAGATTAACGAGAAAACAAAAGTTATCTTTTTGCCTTACACCTTGGGCTCGTATAAAGATTTTACTCCACTCTATGAAAAGCTCGAAGCGGCGGGGCTGCGGAAGGGCAAAGAGCAACGCATTCGCGTGATTGAAGATATTTCACACGTCGTGGGTCACGATGTCAATGGCCACCAAGCGGGTTCAAACGCCGACATTGCGATTGTAGGTCTCAACGAAGACCACCTCATGACAATCGGCAAAGGCGCAGTTGTGCTTACCGACTCGCACAATTTGTTTTCTACAATCAAAGATTTGCGTGTGCAAGGCGGCAACCGTCCTTACCGCGTGCGGTTCGATTATGCGATCACCGACTATCAAGCGGCGATGGGCTTAGAACAGTTGGGGAATCTCTCTGCGATGATTGAACGCCGCCGCCGCATGGGAGTGCTCTATAAAGAAGCGATTGCAAATAGTCGACTCAAATCTTTTTTTGTTGCACCCGAGCACGATGTCTGTGGCGCATTTCCAGTAATTGCCGACGCAGACGTAACGCACACGCAACGCTACTTCGCATCGCTGCAAATCGAAACACGGCGCGTTTTTCCAAACGGCCCGCTGCACCACATTATGGGACTCAAAGCACTCGACTTTCCAAATGCAGAAAAATTATTCCAGCGTGGGTTGCTCTTACCTTTATATCCGATGCTGAACAAAGCAGCGGTTGAAAAAATTACTGCAGCAATCCGTGGCTTCTATTAGCTGTGGATTTATGTGCAAAACTTTTTTAACAAGAGACATATTAACAGAATTTTTTTATTCAAAAAATAGATTTCGTCTTTACGTTCAGTAACGACTATTAAATCCTCTTCGGGTTGTTTGTGTGTTCACAGAAATTTGAACACGCTTGCGCGAATGCCAATACTACCCATGGGTGAGCAAAAAAAATTTTTTGAATGCCAAGAGTGCTCTGCAATCGTCGAGCGCATTTTTCAAAACGGCATTTGCCGCGCATGCCTCAACGCAAAGCTCAAGGCTGTGCGCCTCGTCATCGACACAAACCATGCGGTGCAGGCGAGTCGTGTTGTTCTGAGACAAGTGCCACGCCGCGCCGTGCCATGAATTCATTCTCGAACTATGCGGTGATCTTAGACCGCGACAAAACAATCAACGAAGACCCCGGCTACATTAACGATAGCGCAAAGGTCAAACTCATGCCGCAAGCCACAGAAGGGCTGCGTCTTCTCAATGCGTTTTCGATTCCTCTTTTTGTGGCGACAAACCAGTCAGGAGTGTCGCGCGGGCTCATTCAACCGGCAGAACTCGCTGCGGTCAATCGCCGCATCGCCGAACTTTTAGCCGAAGGGGGTGCGCACGTTGCCGGGTTTTACGTCTGCCCACACGCCGACAGCGACAACTGCCAGTGCCGCAAACCCCGTAGCGGCCTCATCGATCAAATTAGGTCAGAGCATTCCCTCGAC
>CAUJII010000238.1 GCA_963205035.1 Spirochaetota bacterium | reverse complement strand
GTGCGAACGCCTACAGATATATACTGCGGCGGCGACAAAAGTCTCTGAATAAATGCCTGCGTTAGAAGCACGTTGCGACGCACTATGGAACGGCATTGCGGCTTCCGGCCAGACGATGAGGTCGACGTCTCCATGTTGAATAATTCCTTCGAGGGATTGATTAAAGAGACGATTGATGGCGCGAGTCGCAAATTCTTTATCCACACGTTTGTTCTTATCTGCGATGCCGATATTTGTTTGAGTAATCAAGACGCGTACGGGATTACCGTCTGTTTTTGCTGGAATGTAATACAAGAGCGCGCCAAGACCAACACACATAAACAAGAATAAAAATAATGCGCGTTCGCGTTTCAAAACAGATTTGTAGGCGACTAATTCCTTCGTCTTCTCTGAAAGGCGAATACGGTAAAGGAGTACTCCGCAAAACGCGACGAAAAAAGATAGCAGATAAACCGAGCCTAAGCCTGCTAACTGGCGAAGCCAAGGCGCGCCCCACAATCCGTTTCCCCAAGACCATGGAAACAACTCGGGAGAAAGAGCGTCGCTTAGAGCGAAAACTCCTGCGATAAGCCACGCCCCACGAAGCCCCTGAGTGGCGCGGCGCGGAAGGAAGCGCAGTGCCAGGAAGATCATGAGGAATTTTGTTTGAAACAAAACCGCATAGGCAAGCGAAAGAAAAAAGGCAATGAAAACATTCTCACCAGTAAAGCGGTAAATTGTCGGAATAATCCAACCAAATGTAACAAGAGATGTTGCGATAGCAAATGCAAGCCACAGAACGAAAGTATTTCTTAACGGAAGGTCACGGAGTTTTTCTTCGACATAGAGAACGCAGATGCAGGAAAAAATTGCAAGCGGCCAAAGATCAAAAGGCGAAAGCGCCAATATCAAAACAAACGCATGGATGAACGCTGCAATGCAAAGAATTCCAACGGTACGGTGAAGCTGCATCTCTTAATCGGCAGAGCTATTTTAACTTATTGGCGCGTAAATACTCCTCGTATTGCATTCGCCTTTCGTACTCTTTGGCGCCTTCTTTTCCGAAAGCGTTTTCGCGAATCGCGGCCAATTTTTCTTTCAACTCGCTTTCGGAAAGGCCGGGGTTGGCTCGCTTGAACGCTTGCGCTTCGCTTTCGTAACGCTCGACGCGTTCTCTTTCTGCACGAATTTCTGCTTCAACTTTCTCCATCCGCTTTGCGCCTTCTTCGCCAAAATATTTTTCTCGCATCGCCTGCGTTTCACGCGATTGGTCGCCCTTGCGGCGCATTTCGTCGGAGCGAAGGAGCGTCTCGGTTTCATACTTAGTGAATGCCGGTTCGATTTCATCGTGGTATGTATTGTAATCACCCAAGATTTTTTTGCGTAAACCGTAATATTTCTTGATGCGCTCTTCGGCGGGCATTTCATGGGACGATTGAACAAATTGCGTGAGTGCCTCTACCGCGTCCTGTTGCGCCTCTTCGTAGCCAAAAATGAGATGCGCATCTTTTTCAGAAAAGAACTCGCGTCTTTTTTTTCGGATAGTACTCAGCCTTTCTGCGATAGGCGTTTCATCGGGTATCGAGAGGCGTCTCATCGCATCCTCGTATTTGATATAGGTTCGGTAGAGTTGGATGATTTTTTCGTTATCGGGCGCCGGATATTCTTCGCGCAAGAAATTTTCAATGCGCACGTTGCACTCTTCATAACTCATACGAGGCACCACGCTCTCCCCCTCTTCGCTGCCTCCTTCTGTGCCGCACTTCGTGCGTAACTGCCACAATTCGCTCACGAGAGAAATACGCCCTAACCGCGCCATCTCCATGAGTTGATTAAAAGTGTACATATTCTCTTCGCTAAAGAGCCTCTTATTCTCGCCGACAAAAGTGCGGTATTCCCCCGAAGCTGGGTTGGCCGCCATCGCAGCTCGTTCGGCCTGTTTCTTTAGTTCGTCCTCTTTACTTGCGCTTTTTTTATCTGGCCAAAAGAACCACAGAATGCCGAGCGCGACAAAAGGCAGGGTATAGATAAGAACGCGTTTGTTCATTGCACAGCACCAAAGGCCATGCAGCAACGTCAAATCAAAACCTTGAGAAGGCGCCCACACCCCGCCATCTCATTTATCCTGCGTCCCTTTAAGAAGCGCACCTCGTCAGGTCGATAGTGTAGCAAAGGCATCTATGCAGCGGAGGGTAGTTTATCGGTTTTCTTCCTTATATATCGTCGCGGTCGTGGCCGCAACGCTGCGCCTCCAGTGTTCGTTCGCCGCTTCGCTCGAAGCGCCTGGTGGAGTTTTTTCCGTACAAAAATTGCCGCTGAGTGAACGTTTTTTGCGTGCTGCCGACACTTTACTCATGGAGCCGGGCTATACACGAGCCAAGAGCGCAATGCGCGATTGGGCGGCGTATGTCACAACTCTATCCACAGAGAAAAACCTCCTCAGTGAAATTGACCCCTTAGTCAACCACCCAGCGATTGTAGGGTATGTCCAGAACCCCCACGGCCCTCTCGCGCAAACATTCGAGCAAGAGTTCAGACGCTCACTCGAATCTTTTGGTAACGGTGCGCTTGTTGCCTGGCGCGTGCGTACGTTTGACGGCAAGACAATTTTATCCCACAACGAGGCGCAGCTCAAGACCTTCAAGTATACAGAGCTCAAAAGAGAGATTAGCCCCGAAGCGTTCTCGATACCGATTGAGGCGTTGGGGAATAACTATACGCTCGACGCCAAGTGGAATATCACGCGCCTCGCGAGCTTTCCTTTGACACGCATCCATTCCGAGTTTTCGTTTATTCAAACGACCCCCAGTCTCGAAATAGTTAGTCAGGATTCCAAGAACCGCTCGACTGGTAACCAAGCATTCGCCTCGCAAGGAAAATACACCGGCCCTCTATGGGGGATTGACAGCGGCGTGCGCGCCCTGACGGCCGAGGTGCCGGGGTTGAAGCTCATCGTACTCTATCCTTTTGCAGGATATTTATTCTATGGAATACGCGGCGGCTTGGCGCTTTTCTTTGTTATTGTTCTCATCTTCTCGCTCTTCAAATTACGCTCGCTCCTCAGAGGCACAAAAACTGCGTTAGACGAGCGAGAAAGCCGCTGGATCGGCGCCCACTACGACCAATCGCTCTCGCTCCACCAAAAGGCATTGGGATTGACGGATCGCTCCGTTTCACTCGTGGAAGAAATAAAAGTGCGCGACGCATCGGCGCTCAAAGAGCTGGGAGTGAAGCTCACGGAAATCACGTCGAGTATCGAAGAAGAAACGCGCATTCTTATTCGCGAGGCACTCGCGGCGCAAACTAAGGCACAGTTACCCCCGGTTTCGAGAGAACCTATCCTGCAGAATAAACCCATCCACAAGCGAAGTCTCGACAGACCGGCCATCCGCATCCCAGCTACCGAAGGTACACAAATCCAAGTCTCGATTGAAATGGATTTGAAGCTCGAAGGCGAGAGCGAAACTCCACGCGAGAAAAAAGCCGCGTATGTAACATCGCTCCGCCGGCAAGCGAGCTTAAAGAGTCAAGAAAAGGAATTCATCCACGACGAGGAATTGGACAACTACGATTATACCCC
>CAUJII010000237.1 GCA_963205035.1 Spirochaetota bacterium | reverse complement strand
CCCCATCCGACAGGATTGTTAATCGCGAAAATTCCTAAACCGACAAAAAAGGAGTAGACAATGACGCTAACTCCCATCGCCGCAAGAAGTGCAGAGACGCTAAAGGCTCCCCACCAAAGTTTGGTGGGAAACGCCTCGATTGGACGAAACACATCGTCGTCCATTGCCGCGAGCGGCTTTCCAATGTGGTAAACGCTTTTTTCCGTTGCCATATTCTACCTTATGCCTTTGCCTCGGGGCGGTTTTTCACGCGGACCATGTACTTGACAGCGGGTTTCACGTTCAATTGGGCCAGAAGCTCATAGGACCTTATATTTTGATTTGCTTTTGTAATCTCAGTATCTGCACTATTGATGTTGCCGAACGTAATCGCATCGGCAGGGCAAGCCTCTTGGCACGCCGTTAGAATCTCGCGGTCTTGAATTTTGCGGCCTTCTTCGGTTGCGAGCTGCCGCTTCTCAGAAATCCGCTGCTGACAGAAAGAGCACTTCTCAATCACGCCTCGCGAGCGCACTGTAACGTCGGGGTTCAACGCGAACTGCTGTGGATCGCGCATCTTGTCTTCCCAATTCTCGAACCAGTTAAAACGACGCACTTTGTACGGGCAGTTGTTCGAGCAATACCGCGTTCCGATGCAACGGTTGTAAGCCATGTAGTTCAAACCGTCTGCGCTGTGACCTGTTGCACCCACCGGGCACACATTTTCGCAAGGCGCGTTTTCGCAATGCTGGCACATGACCGGCTGGAAGAAAACATCCGCATCGACCATATCGGGATCGGCTTTTTCCGCCGCTTCGTTTTCGTAAATGTAATACCGGTCGATTCTGAGCCAGCTCATTTCCCGGCCACGGTTGACTTCGGATTTACCCACCGCCGGGATGTTGTTTTCAGAATAGCAAGCCATCACGCAAGCAGAACATCCCGTGCACTTGTTGAGGTCGATGTTCATGTTCCAACGATACGTATCGTTGTAATTATGGTCTGCATAGAGCCCTTTCGCTTTGCCCTCGAAAGGAATCTCCTCGTGTTCATGCAGAAGTGCCGGTTTCTTTTCGCGAACGGCTTTTTCAAAAGTCTTTAGGTCGACTTGGCGTGCCAAACCACGGATGACAGAAAATTCATAGTGGCGCTGCGTCGATGCGAGCATGTCGTATTTACCGATTTTTTCGATAGTCACCGGCAAGCCCGAAGAGGCACTTTGACCCGCGGTATAGGTTTGGAGTGCATAAGCATTTTGACCGACGCCAGCGCCGACTTCGCCAATCTTCTTTTGGCCAAAACCGATTGCCATAGCGAGAGAGCCACGCCGCATACCGGGTTGCACGAAGACGGGGATTTCCACGGAAACTTTGCCCGAGTTGACCTTTACTAAGTCTTGCGTTTTGAGTCCCAGCGTTTTTGAGTCTGAAGGGCTCATCAAGAGGACGTTATCCCAAGTGATTTTGGTGATGGGGTCGGGAAGTTCCTGACGGAATGAAATGTTCGCACCCGTGCCGTCGCCCAAACCCACGCTTTCGATGAGGTTCAAACGGTATCCCGATTGCGCTTCTTTCGGTGCTTTGATCGCAGCAAGCGATGCGCTTCTAAAAGTGCGCGCTGCAGCAGGGCCTTGCGCTTCGAGTTGAGCGAAGCCGTTCGAGAGCGTCGTCGCCCACGCTTGGCCACGCGCAGCTTGACCATGGCTTTTTTGCACTTGGTCGTGCGCCGAAGTCTTGTCGCCTTTGAGTTCTGCGTAGATTTCAAGCACGGGGCGTGTTGAAAACAACGGGCGAATCAGCGGTTGAACGATGGAGTAAAAACCATGCGCTAAAGCGTCCGACCAACTTTCGAGATAATGGCTTGTGGGCAAAACCAAGGTTGCAGCACTCGCCGTATCGTTTAAGTGGTCGCCGATATAGACAATGTTCTTAACTTGCTTTAGAGCTTCGCTAAACCCCGACGCTTGCGGCAATTCGTAAACGGGGTTGCAACGGTCGACGAAGAGTGTCTCTACCTTGCCAGCTTTCATGTCGGCAATGAGCGACTCCAGCTCACGTGCCTCACTTAAATCGCTGCTGCTCGTGAAAGCACCTTTCGTGGTGATGGTCTTGCCTTCGTTGCCTAATAACGCATTCAATAAGTTGACTGCGATTTGCAACTCGCCTGTGACTGCGGTGCGGGCGTTGACCCCACCGCCCAAGACGATGGATTTACCTTTTTGTTTCTTGAGCTCTTCGGCAAGCGCAATGATTTGTTCTTCTTTAAGGCCGGTTACGTTCGCAACGACCTTAGGCGTGTACGCTTGAACAGCGTTGCGTACGTTGCCGTCACCCGCCAACGCCGAACCCGGAAGGAGAAGGTTCGCCAATCCCAGAGCGAATGTCGTGTGCGAGCCCGCAGAAAGCGCAAGCCTCTTGTCGGCATTGCTGCCGGTAACCGACATCGCACTCTCCGCCACGACTAAACGGTTCATGGTCTGGTCGGGATTGCGCCGTGACGCAAATTGCTTTGTGTAGAGGTCGGATGCGAGCCAAGTGCCCAAGAAGTCGGCTTCGATCGCGAGGATTAAATCCGCTTGATCGATGCGGTACGCGGGGATTGCAGACGAGCCGAAGCTTGCTTTATTGCCTTCGACCGCTTCGCTTAAAGTTCCGGTGGGGTCGTAAACGACCGCCTTGCCCAATTTAGCGCGCGCCGCGTTCTCGGCCGGAGAGAAGGTAGAACGTGAAATAATCCGGGACTTCCCTTTAAGAAGGGTTGCGGCTTCAGCAAGAGCACTCTCCCACTTGACGTCGCCGAACATTGCGCCGTTTTTCTTGAGCGGCGACTCAACACGGTCTGGATCGTAGAGATCCCAAATCGTTGCAAATGTGTCGGCTTTTGTCGCGCCCTTAAAAAGCGGATGCGTTGCTAAGCCTTCAATTTTGATCGGCTTGCCTTCGCGTGATTTCACGAGGATGGGAGTAATCCCACGAGCACTGGTGTGGGTCGTTGCGAAGAAGCGCGCTTGACCGGGTACATAATCCATAGGGCGGTCGACATACGGCACAATTTTTTCGACCGGCTCGCGGCAGGCTGTCAAAGCCGCCATCGAGAGCGATGCGCCCATGAAAGTCAAGAAGCCTTTGCGGTCGAGGTTTGCGTTGAGCCCCCGCTCGATCATCTCTTCGATGTTTTCAGGGAACTCGCTTTTGCCATTCCAAAGTTCCAGTTCTTTTGCAATTTCTTCGGGGGTGCCGCTCGTTTCTTCAAAAGAGCGGAAGACCCGGGTTGTCGTTGTAGGTGTTTCGTTTGCCATGATTATTCCTTCTTTAAGTGTGCCTCTTAGTAGTGGCAGGTATTACAATCGGTGTTCACACCGTGTTTTTTATACGCGGCTTCGTTCCGGTAATCGCGGTGGCAATTAACGCAGAAGCCCATATTGAGCGACTTCACTTGCTCCACAACTTCCATGCTGGCAACGTCGCCATGGCAGGCAACGCAAGCCGTCTTAGTCGGTTGGCCGGGTTTTAAGAGTTCTTTGATGTGCGGCGCATGCGCGAAGCGCACGAAGTCTTGCATATTGTGGATGCGCACCCATTCGAGAGGTTTCTTTTCACTGTAAAATTTCTTGAGTTTGTCGACGCCGGGTTTACCGTAACCTACGGCAATGTGGCAGTTCATGCACGTGTTCATGCTGGGAACGCCCGCTTTCTTACTCGTCGTTACGCCCGTGTGGCAGTATTGGCAATCGATGCCGTACTGGGGCAGCCCATCGTGGGTTTTTTTAGTCGGATCGCCTGCATGTATATCATGGCGGTAGGCGATGGGTTGCTCGGGGGCATATCCCACTCGAGCAGGGGGAGCCCAGATAATCCATGCCGCAAAGGCAAGGAAGAATACTGGGGTTCCGTATTTGATGACTTGGAACAATTTAGGATTCATTATACTGGGCTCCTACCTATTTCTTATTACTTCTTGCCGCCGAGTTTACGTACGTACTCAGCCACAGTTTTGATTTCGTCGGGTGTCATCGCTGACTTGAAAGGTGCCATGCCTGTTCCAGGTACACCGTTTTCAATCGTCTTGATGACAGACTTGAGATCGTCACCTTGCGCCCATTTCGCATCTGTGAAGTTACGCGGTTTTGGGTTCAAAGCTGCACCCACTGCGCCGTCGCCGTGGCCTTCTTCGCCGTGGCAGGTCGCGCAGGTTTTCTCATGGTAGAGAGTCTTGCCTGGGTCTGCAGCAGCAGTTGCCGTAGCAGCTGCATCGGCAGCGGGTTTCTTACCGCATGCGATGAAAGCGACTGCAGCAAGAGTAAGTAGAAAGTATTTTGTCATTTCTTTTGCTCCTTGGCTAAAACGAATGTTTTGCCGTAAGGCTCAACTTGTTATTTGAAACGGCGCGTCGATGTTTTTTTGACAAAATACTGACATGTCATTAAATTAGACGCATTTTGTCTTATTAGGTCGTGCGTGACGTTTTGGCTGTGCACCCTGTTTCTTTCTCTATATTCTTCCGCAATACGTTAAGAGAAAAGCAGAATGGAAAAAGATACGAAAGACACGAAAGAAAAGAACCCGTGGGAGCACACCATTTGTCTGCCGCAAACGGCTTATCCGATGCGCGCCGATTTGGCAAAACGCGAAAACGAAATTTTGGCACTTTGGCAGAAAGAGAAACTCTTCCAGAAGCTCAACGCGAAACGCACAAAAGAAGGTGCGCCCACTTTTCTCTTGCACGACGGTCCGCCTTATGCCAATGGCGAGTTTCACTTAGGGCATGCCCTCAATAAAATTTTGAAAGACATCTTGAACAAGTATCACCTGCTGCGCGGGTATAGGGTGCCGTACGTCCCGGGTTGGGATTGCCACGGTCTACCGATAGAACTTGCAGTAATCAAAAAACTCGCGAATAAAAAAACACCTTCTGTGCCGGGAGAAATCCCACCAGACAAAGACCCCATCCGCATCCGCAAAGCGTGCCGCGAGTATGCGGCCGAGTACATCCAAATTCAGGGGAATGACCAAACGCGCTTCGGGGTATTTTGGCAAGACCCACGGATGGAACAAGGGTCGACGCATGGCACGAGGTCATCTTCCGCGCTGACGGATAAAAGCGACCAGAAGAATGCCCTCTATAGCGAGTCGACTAACTATTACGCGACGATGTCGCCGCACTACGAGGCTTCGATTCTCAAAGCATTCCGTGATCTCTTTTTGAAGGATCTCATCTATAAAGGAAAGAAGCCGGTATATTGGGATGCCACGACAGCGTCGGCGCATGCAGAGGCAGAGATTGAGTATGCCGAGCACGAATCGCCGTCTATTTATGTGAAGTTTCCAGTCGATGGAGCGAGCGACACGTATGCTGTCATTTGGACGACTACCCCGTGGACACTCCCTGCCAACTTGGCCGTATGTTTTAACGATAAGATGGACTATGTGGTAGTTACCACAAATCAGGGAAAATTGATTCTCGCGAAAGATTTGGTGGGGCCAGTGGTGGCCGCTTGCTCGCTCGAAGTGAAAGAAGAGCACCCCATCACTGTGCAAGAGATTGAAAGGTTGAAGCTCCGCCACCCGTTCATCGACCGCGAATCGAAGGTCGTCTTTGGCGACCATGTCACTGTAGAGACGGGCACGGGGCTCGTGCACACGGCACCGGGGCATGGGCAAGACGACTACAACGTGGGATTAAAATATGGTCTCGAAGTATTATCTCCGGTCGACAATAGAGGCCGGTACACGAAAGAGTTCTCTGAACTCGAAGGCAAGTCGGTCTTTGAAGCCAATCCTTTGATTATCGAAATGCTCCGCGCGAAGGGAACTCTTCTTTTCGCGACGACCCTGAAGCACCAATACCCGCACTCGTGGCGCTCGCACAAACCTCTCATCATGCGCGCGACCCCGCAGTGGTTCATGCGCATCGAACCTCTCCGGAAAAAGGCTCTCGAAAAAATTCAAGGCGTCGAGTGGATTCCCGAATGGGGGGAGAGCCGATTTACGGCGGCGGTTAAGACGCGCCCCGATTGGTGCCTAAGTCGCCAGCGCTATTGGGGGGTGCCCATCCCCGCGTTCCAGTGCAAGGCTTGTGGCGAGGTTCACCTTAGTGAAGAAAGCCTCAACCACGTCATTGAGAAAGTAGAGAAAGGAGGCGTCGAAGTGTGGTACGAAGAATCGGCGGAACTCCTTTTGCCAGCCAACACAAAATGCAGCGCGTGCGGTTCGGGTACGTTTGAAAAAGAAAGCGACATCTTGGATGTCTGGTTCGATAGCGGAGTGAGTTGGTATGCAGTCTTGAAGCAAAACGCCGCACTCGGTTTCCCGGCAGACGTTTACCTCGAAGGCTCTGACCAGCATAGGGGATGGTTCCAGTCGTCGCTTTGGCCGTCGTTGGCGCTTACGGGCGAGGCTCCTTTCAAGAAGGTCGTCACGCACGGGTATATCTTAGATCAAAAAGGGCGCGCGATGTCGAAGTCTTTGGGGAACGGCATGAGCCCGCGCACCGACATCATCGAAAAATTCGGAGCCGACATTTTGCGGCTGTGGGTGTCGAGTGAGGACTACCGCACAGACAACAAAATAGGGCCTGAGATGATTAACCATCTAACAGACGCATACCGCAAGATTCGTAACACTCTCCGCTACCTCTTGGGCAACACGCAAGACGGTTCACTCGCGAAGAGTTTAGACGATAGCGCCATCACGCAAAAGCTCGATTTGTGGGTGCTTGCCGAACTGAATAAGCTTGCAGTAAATGTCACCGAAGCATACGTAAATTTTGAATTCCATTTGGTGTACCAACGCGTGCTACAATTCTGCACCGTGACGCTTTCGAATCTTTATCTCGACATGGTGAGAGACAGCCTTTACTGCGACAGTGCACCCAGCACTTCAAACGCCACGGAGTATGCCGCTCGCCGCAACTCAACGCTGCGGACGTTCCACATTCTGACAGAAACTCTCGTAACGCTCTTGGCTCCTATTTTGAGTTTCACTGCGGAAGAAACACACCGGGCACTGAACCACGAGCACAGTGTCTTTGAAAATCCTTGGCCGGATTTATCCCGTTTTGAAAACGCGGCGATCATGGCGGAATTCGATTCGCTAAAAAAAATTCGCGACGATGTGAATAATTGTATTGAACCATTGCGCAAGGCTGGCAGCGTGGGAAGCAACGTTGAGATTGAAGTGGAGATACCACAGCCTTTCGATGCGGCATTAGTCGCGCGTTTTCTGGGCGTGTCCGATGTCAAGACGGGGGCTCCCAAGCTTACGGTCAGAAAATCTGACAAGTCAAAATGCCCGCGCTGTTGGCTGCACCGCGACCTGACGCCCCAAGGTCTGTGCAATCGCTGCACTGCGGTCCTGGGATAAATCTCTTGACATACCAGCGACATTTCACTATATTCATCCTGTGAAACGGCTCCTGTGCATCGTCTTTCTGGTATCTCTGCCTGCGGCGATTTTCGCCTCAGAGCAAGATATCTTACGAGAAATTCGTCATCTTCGCGAGGACATGAATAAACGCTTTGAACAAGTCGATAAACGCTTCGAGCAAGTCGACAAGCGCTTTGAACAAGTCGATAAACGCTTCGAACAGGTCGACAAGCGTTTCGAGTTTATCCAAGCCATTCTTGTCGCGCTCATCGCGTTGGCTATTGGAACTCCCGTTCTTCTCGAATACTTTGCGCGGCGTCGCGATGCGCGGGATGCAAAACATGCAGAAGAAACGCGCAAAATTATTTTTGCCTTGCGTGAAGTCGTTGAAAAAGACCCGCGCCTCGACAAGGCCCTTCGCCATGTTGGGCTACTTTAAGAGCCAGTGTCTGCACCCGACTTCATAGAAGATAAACGCACAGAAGGCGAAGCGCGTGCGGCAGAGCTTAAACGTGCATTAGAAGAGCAACTCAAGCAGACGCCGAGTGCCGATCATGCACTGCCGATTGAACGCCTCATGGATAGGTTAGCGGCTCAGCAAAGTCTTGCCCCCGAAGAGTATGCAGCAATATCGAAAGAAATCCACGGGATACAAGAACGCAACCACGATCACTTAGCGCGCCTCGAAAAACTCATCGATACAATACCGCAATCCGATGGAGTCCCATGAAACAGAGGTCGCGGCAAATCGCGCTCTTGTTTCTTCTTGCCGCATTTTGGGCGGCTTCAGGCGCCGGTGGTGGTGCGCCAAAAACCTTTGCAGAAAAAAAGAAGATTGCGAAAGAGATGAAAGTCATCTCAAAAGAACTCGACGTCAAATGCGCCTTTTGCCACGCCGATGCAGAGAGAGGGCTCAAAGAAGGCGACTACACGTTACTCACCGAAGAAGGGGAGTATGCTCACGAGACGATGTTTCCTTTGAGTAAAGATTTTCGAGTCTCGTGCGCTTACTGCCATACCGGCTCCGACGAGTATACGGCGCGTGGTCAAAGAGCGCACCACGACATGAAATGGGTGCATCGGTTTAACCGCGACAAAAAAGCCAAACAAAAGAACGCGACTTGTTTAACCTGCCACATTCCGGGACCAGAAGGTGAGGAGTTCAAGGTCCTTACGGATTACGGAAAGAAAAACCCGATCAAATACCCGTAAGCATTTTTTCTAAGTCGTCGATGCTCCCGATAGCCGGCGCGCTGTTTTCCCATTCGATATGTTCTTCGGGAAGCTCGTCCAAAAAGCGCGAGGGAGTCGTGTCAGAAACAAATCCTCGGTTCTTTCGTGTGCGCGAATGTGTGAGGTAGAGTCTTTTTTTTGCGCGGGTGAGAGCGACGTACATGAGCCGACGTTCTTCTTCGATACTTTGCAGTGCGGCGCTTTCGTCTTCGCTGTCTAAAGAACGTTGGTGGGGGAGTACTCCGTCTTCCAAACCCGTGATGAAGACGGTGTCGAATTCCAATCCTTTTGCTTGGTGGATTGTCATGAGCTCGACCTTCGGCGTCTCGCTTTCTTTCTCTTTATCGTCCGCGGTCAGAAGAGCTACAAACTGGAGGTATGTGTAGAGATTCCGTTCTGCGTTCTCGTCGAGCATGGGTAGCGGCCTTTCGCCTTTTTCAAATTCATCCATGGCGCGTAAGAGTTCGCGGATATTCAAGAGTTTATTCGTCACTTTTTGTTGGTCAAGTTTTTGGTGGATGTATTCGCGTTCGAGTTCGAGCTGATCGACAAGGCTCTGTGTGCCCCTTGTCAAGTTGCCCGCCTTACGGATCTCGTGGACATGCTTTTGAACAAAATCTCGGAATTCCAGGATTCCCGATAAGGTCGACGCGCTGATGTCGATCTCGCACATTTCTATCTCGCTGACGACATCCCACAGATGTTTCTTGTTGAGCTCCGCATACTGCAACAGGCGCTCGATCGACTGCGCGGAAATTCCGCGCCGAGGCAAGTTGAGTATCCGCATGAGAGACCGGTCGTCTGCGTGGTTGGCCAGAAAGCGCAGGTACGCGAGCACGTCTTTTATTTCGCTGCGATCGTAAAACTGATAACTCCCACTGACATGGTATGGGATATTACGCTGACGCAAGACTTCTTCAAACGAGCGGCTTTGAAAATTGGTGCGGTAAAGCACGGCAAAAGCGGAATACTCTATCCGATGGCGTACCTTGAGCTCGACGATTGTATCTGCGACGAACTCGGCTTCTTGGAGCCCATCTTCGGCTTCAAAGAGTTTGGCGCGCCCGTCGGATTTCACCGCGCTAAAAAGAGTTTTTGCATGGCGGGCTGTATTTTTTGCAATGAGATGATTTGCAATATCCAGAACATATTGCTCCGAGCGATAATTTTCTTCGAGAGCAATAATTTTTGCACTAGCGAACCGCGCTTTGAAGTCGAGCATGATGCGTGTATCCGCGCCGCGCCACGAATAAATCGATTGGTCGTCGTCGCCGACTGCGCACAAATTCATCGGTGCTTTCATAAGCAGTGTCAGGAAACGGAACTGCAAGGGGTTGGTATCCTGAAATTCGTCCGCCAAGAAGTATCTAAACCGCTCTTGGTAATTTTGTCGAACGCCGTCTTCTCGCTCTAAGAGTTTAGTTGGGAGTAGAATCAAGTCGTCGAAGTCGAGCGCGTTCATGCGGCGCAGTCTATCTATGTACTCCTCTACAATTTCCACGATGGGCCGCTGTGGCGTGCGCAATACCCAAATGGGGGAATCAAAGAAATCGTGCAAAGGTGTGTTGCTATTCTTCCAATCGGAAACCGCCTTGATAAATTGTTTTTCGTTAAAAATCTCGGTGTCGACACCGCTCAAGACAAGAATTTCTCTACCGAGGGTGAGTTGATCGTCTTGCCCTTGGATCGTGAAATTCTGCGCAATTCCCGCTGCTTCAAAATTTTCGCGCAGCACCATGAGGCCCAAGCTGTGAAAAGTACCGATGAAGATTCCGCGTAGCGGAAGTTTCTTGCTCGCGCTTTTACCATCCGACGTGGAAAGAAGTCTCACTCGCTCGCGCATCTCGCGCGCCGCTTTATTCGTAAACGTGACGGCGCAAATTTCGGATGCTTTTGCAGCGCGGCTCGTTAGAAGGTTATGGATACGGTTGACGATGACGCCTGTTTTTCCGGAGCCTGCGCCAGCCAAAACGAGAAGGGGGCCTTCGCCGTGGAAGACGCACTCGGTTTGTTGTGGATTGAGGGAGTAGGCCACGTACGGCGATTTTGGAATGCGACATAATACGGCGAGTGAAAGCAGAGCGAGTAACTATTCGCAATGCGGACAGCGAGTAACTGTTCGCGATGCCCGCCGCGAGTAACTATTCGCGAGCCGTGGAGCGAGTAACTGTTCGCGATGCCGTGGAGCGAGTAACTGTTCGCAATGCGGAAAGCGAGTAACTATGAGCACGGCGTGGAGCGAGTAACTATGCGCGATGCGACTAACTGTTCGTGATGCGGAAAGCGAGTAACTATGCGCGAGCCGAGCCACCGACTAACTATTCGCACGCCAAGCCATCGACTAACTATTCCGGCCGCGCCGACTGTGTTATTGCTGAAAAAGCCATTATTATAGGGGAATTTCACCGATACGTAAACGCCCGAATCATTGTGGGCGACTCAGGATTCGAACCTGAGACCCCCTGCTTGTAAGGCAGGTGCTCTAACCAACTGAGCTAGTCGCCCGGGAATCTCTTTCTAAGCAGGCACTGCGGCCGCTTTCTGAACGAGTTTTGCGATGCGCGATTTCTTGCGCGATGCCGCGTTTGCGTGCATTAGATTCGTCTTTGCCGCTTTATCGACGAGCGACGAGAGTTTTTGCGTTTCTTTTGTCGCTTCTTCGAGTTTTTTCGCAGTCACAAGCGCACGCACTTTCTTTTCTTGCGTACGGATTGCAGACTTCTGCGATTGATTTTTTTGGCGGCGTTTTTCGTTTTGACGCGAACGTTTTTTTGCTGAGGCAATATTGGGCATGGATTTAACCTTTCTTCAATTTGTGAGTGTCAAAATGTGTTTTCGACTCGTCGCGTCAAACCTTGAACACATTTGCTTTATCGGTTTTCTCCCAAGTGAAGGAGTCTTGCCCCTCGCGGCCAAAATGGCCGTAAGCGGCAGTGGGGCGGTATTTGATACCGCGCAAGTTGAGTGCCTCACGGATGCCACGCGGCGTTAAATCGAAATTGTCGAAAATGAGCTTCTCAATTTTCTCATCCCCTATCTTGCCTGTGCCGAAGGTGTTGACGACCAGCGAAACAGGTTTAGCTACTCCAATCGCATACGCGACTTGAATTTCACACTGGCTTGCAATTCCCGACGCGACGACATTCTTCGCGACGTAACGCATCATATAAGCCGCACTGCGGTCTACTTTCGAAGGGTCTTTGCCGCTGAACGCACCGCCTCCGTGGCGGCCATAACCGCCGTAGGTGTCGACAATAATCTTGCGGCCTGTTAATCCGCAGTCGCCGTGCGGGCCGCCAATGACGAAGCGCCCTGTGGGATTGATAAAGTACTGCGTGTTTTGAAGCAGAGACGCGGGTAAGACTTTTTTCACGCAGTCTTCGATGACTTGCTCGGAAAGTTTTTTGTGCTCCACATCGGGCGTGTGCTGTGTAGAAACTACCACGGTTTGAATTCCTACGGGTTTACCTTTTTCATAACGCACCGTGACTTGGCTTTTTGCGTCGGGTCGCAAAAACGGCATCTTGTTTGTCTTGCGAAGCGCGGTCAAGTTTTCGAGAATCTTATGCGAGTAGTATATCGGCATCGGCATCAAGGCTTCGGTTTCGTTGATAGCAAAGCCGAACATCATGCCTTGGTCGCCTGCTCCTTCTTCTTTGTGGAGCCCTTCGCCGATGACGCCTTGTGCGATGTCTTGCGATTGCTCGTGCAAGAGCACGTTGACTTGGGCGTTTTTGTAATCGAAACCGATGTCGTCGTGGACATAACCGATGTCTTTCATAACAGAGCGCGTAATCTCTTCAATCTTGTCCTTTGAAATGCTTCCTTTAGAAGAGGTGGAAATCTCTCCGGCAACAGTGACGTGATTTGTGGTAGTGAGCGATTCACACGCGACTCGCGTCGTATTGTCGAGAGCCAGGTAGCTGTCGAGTATGGCGTCGGAGATTTGATCGCAAACCTTATCGGGGTGCCCTTCGGAGACCGATTCAGAGGTAAAAACAAAATCGCGTTCTTGATTCATGGTTTGAAGCGGGAGATGGATACACGGTGTAAATGGATTTAAGCATTTGCCCATTATCTTGACGGGGCACTTTGACATCAAGGTTCTACCCTATTCTATGCCTTTATTTCCCGAAACGATTGAAATCCGTCTACCCAAGACAAAAATTGCAGGTAACGTCGCAGAAATTACGTGGAGCGATCAAAAGAAAACCGTTCATTCTTCGTATCAACTGCGTATGGTCTGTCCTTGCGCCAAATGCCGCAACACGCACAATCCCGACCCCAATGCAGTTAGGGG
The DNA here is from genome assembly GCA_963205035.1 of Spirochaetota bacterium. Lineage (GTDB taxonomy): Bacteria > Spirochaetota > Leptospiria > Turneriellales > Turneriellaceae > Turneriella. The sequence goes on along the minus strand of CAUJII010000237.1, from coordinate 4,246 downwards.
GCCAATCGGCGTTCCGCCGTTCGTCGAAATTGAAGCCTTTGATTGGGTGGGTAACTATGCGCTGAATTTTATGTTCAGCGACGGCCATAATTCGGGAATTTATACCTACAAGCATGTCAGAGAGCTCGACGAATCGGCGAATGGCGTTTGAAGCGCGCTCCATTTTTCGATTTCTTGAGCTTGTTTTCCGGCAATTATTTTCTAAGACACGGTGGAGATTTTTTGTCGTTCTCTGCGCTCTTTTCGTAGCGTGGCAAATCCTCGATTTTCTGCCAGCATTCTTTTTCGACAAGAAGAAATTTCAAGCGCAGTTAGATAATGTGATCGATCAGAGCCGTCTTGCGGTTTCTTATCAGGGGGTCGATGTCAGCCTCTTTCGCGGGGTACGCATTATTGGCGTCCGCGTTTCGTTTGATAAGGATTACTCCCGTGGACGCTACCTTCTCGAAGCACCGGCTGTTTACATTCGCAAACCGCTCACGTTTTTTTCATCCGACGACGCTTCGTGGCTACAAAGTGCGCGGATTATTATCGAAGAAGGTAAGTTCGGTTATTGGATTACCTCAGACGGTGCAGACCAAGAATTCATCTCCCAAGCACGCACTCTCTTGCAGGTAGACAAGCTCTTTCACGTGGAGTGTGATAGTTGTAGTTTTAACTTGAGCGTCAAAGACAATAGCTATTTTCGCGAAGACACTCCCGTGGAGGCGTTTCAATTCACACTCAGCCATTCGGGTAAAGAGGTCAAAGCTCTTTTCCACTATAACAGTTCTGCAATCGGAAGAGGCGATTTCGCGAGCCAATTCGACGCTTGCAAGACCGCAGAATGCAGCGACCTCGAAGGATATTGGACGTTAAAGTCGACGCAGCTCAAATTGGCGCTTTTGAATAATTTTCAAAAAGAATTTCTTGTTACATCGGGACTTGCGACAGGTTCCATTGCATTTGATCGAAAATTGGTGGAAGTTGAAAAGAAAATCAGAGGCAAGACTACTCTCGTTAAAGAAGGGCTTTCGCATTTTCGCATGACGCTTGAGAATCAGGATTTTGCCGTTAAGAAAAAAAAGAAAGCATGGTACGATGCGGAAAAGTTTTCTGTCGACACCCAGATGACGATAAGGGGGCATAGCTCCACCGGGTATGTCAAAGCCTCGGTAGACGATTATGACATCCAAGCGGACTTTGCAGATCTCGAAGCCGAGTCTGTGCCTGCAAAATATATTTTTTCAATCACACCGCACAAGTTCGGCAAGAAACTCTTGCGGCTACCGATGGGGCGCAGCATCCGCGGATTGACGCGATTTTCCATCAATCTTTCAGAAAGGCGGGGGCAGAAATACTCGAAGACAGAGGCATTCTTAGATTTGGAAGATGCGTCCTTTATTGCTCAACCGGATGTTCCGCCGATAGAAATTCCGTCTCTTCATTTGGCTCTGGAAAACGACAAGGTCGTTGGCAGCGTCGAGGGGAGGGTAGGGGAATCCGATTTTAATGCAAAGCTCTCGGGTAATTTAGAACTCTACCCCGCGCGTTACGAGCCTCTGCGAAATATGTTCATCCGCGAACACGGCGACGGCGACGTTCAAACAATCTTTGCGTTGCGCGGCAAAGTCGCGTGCCCTGTCGCTATAAAGTCGCTCTTTTGGCGGGACTTGAAACCTTTTATTGACGCATGGCTCACGGATTATTGGGAAGAAGTCGAAGAGGGGATTCAGTATTCGTGGCTTCCTTCGTACTTCAAGAGGCGTGAATATTTCGTGCGCTTCTTACAGTATCTCGATTTTTCGATGCCGATTGAAATCGAGCGCTTCGATTGGGGACCGCAGCTTTCGCTCAAGGGCTCTCTCTATTTTTCGCCAGTCTATGGCGGCGGCGGTTTTAAGTTGCAATCGAGCGATGCGAAAAACTTTACTTCGCTCATGGTTTCCTACGGCGGGGCGGACAACAACGGGCCTTACATGACGCATGAGATGAAGTTGAGCTTAGACCATGCATACGATCTTTTAGAACCTTGGTTTGGAAAAAATTATTTTAAGTATTTCTCCCATTTAGAAATGACGCATTTCAATAATTTCATGGGAGAGCGTTCCGCAGACCATTATCTCAAATCGACATCGGTGACGGATTTACAGATGTCCCGCATCCGCTTGGGTTCTTGGGCAAGCGAGCAAAGTCTTCCGCTGCAATGGGAAAGCCTGAGTGTGCGTACGAACCGGGGAAATGGTTATGGTGCGGTGTCGTCGATACGTGCAGAGAACGAGAACACGATTCTTTCAGGTTATGGGGACTACCGACTATTCAACCGGCAGATTGAAACCAATTTGAAGTATAACGTTTACGTGAAATAGTGTGAGTTTGTTTAGGCGGGATAATTCGTACCGACTTGACGGCGCATCGGTAAACCCGTTTTGGCCGTGTGCCTATTCAAAACGTTCTACAATCCGGGTTAGAAAAAAAAGCCACACGCGACGGTTATGGCGCAGCACTTGTCGATATTGGCGCCTCTCATCCCAACGTCGTTGTGCTCGAAGCCGATTTGAGCGGTTCGACGAAGACAAAGCCTTTCAGCAAGAAATACCCCGAACGTTTTTTTAATTTCGGTGTCGCCGAGCAGAACCTTCTCGGTCAAGCCGCAGGGTTTGCTCTTTCGGGACTCATCCCCGTGGCGTCGAGTTTTGCGATGTTTGCTTCCGGTCGGGCGTGGGAGATATTCCGTAACTCCATCGCATACCCGCATTTGAACGTAAAAGTCGCAGCCACGCACGCGGGCATAACTCTGGGCGAAGACGGTGCGAGCCATCAAATCATCGAAGACATAGCACTCATGCGTGTCATTCCGGGGAACACAGTGCTTGTTCCCGCTGACTACAATCATGCAGCGTCTGCCACCAAAGCAGCAGTGGCTTTCCAAGGCCCTGTCTACTTGCGTTTGGGAAGGCCCAATGTTCCGATGCTTTATTCTGCAGACGATAAATTTCAAATCGGCGGTTCGCAAGTCTTGCAGAGGGGCGATGCCGCTGCTTTTATCGCGTGCGGCGTGATGGTCTACGAGGCTTGGAAAGCTGCCGCGCTCATTGAGAAAGAAACAGGCAAGAAGATAACCGTCATCGATGCATATTCTGTGAAGCCACTCGATAGAGCGACAATTCTCACCGAAACAAAAAACACGAAACTTGTGGTCACGTTTGAAGAGCACAATGTCATGGCAGGGTTGGGGTCGGCTGTAGCGGAGTTGCTCAGTGAAACACAGCCGACGCGCGTTGTACGCATAGGACTTCAAGATGAGTTTGGTCAGTCGGGCGACACGAGCTCTTTGATGAAACATTACAAGCTCACCGCAGAAACGATGTTGCCTCATCTCTTAAGTTTAGTATAATTCCACGCCCGCGAGGGAGTATTATGTTGTTGCCGTCTCGCTCTCTTATCTACCTTAGCCTATGCGCCGACAGCAAATTCCCGTCCAATTACATCTTATCCATTGGATCCTCACACTCTCACCCGCAATTTTTGTTGGGACAATTTATTTTCTGAACCAGATAAACCCCGAGCCTTCAGAAATACAACAAGCGCAATCCACCATTTTTGAAATGGTGGGTGCCGTTCTGGCCGTTGTAGCCGTGGGGTTTTCGCAGCTTGTGCCGCGCTTCATGGCGAAGCAAACCAAAAATTTTACGCTTCAGAAATATACCACGATGAAAATTATCCAATGGGCTTTTATCGAAGGCGCGAGCACACTCGTTGTGGTTATTTTTTATTTGACGAACCAACCGAATTTATTGATTCCTATTGGCATCTTAATTGCCCTCTTAGCGCTCTTGCGACCAACAACAGAAGAAATGGAACGCTATGGCGTTAAGGAAAGTCCGTGATGCTGCAAAATCTTTCGGGGATTCTTGGCATACTCTTTGTCGTTTTCGCGTGCTGGTTACTTTCTTCGGCGAAGAAGCGCATCGACTGGAAGACCGTCTTCTGGGGACTTGTGCTGCAGGTTTTGTTTTTCTTGCTCATTATTCGCGGCGAAGCGATTGCGTCTCTTTTTGGTTTCTTGCCGATTAGCCATGGGATTTATTTACTTTTTTTGCTTGCGTTTTTTTTGTCTCTCTCGCTTATTACAAAGTTTGCCCCATCTGTGGCGCAGAAGACTTCAATGGTTTGGGTGAAGCGTGTGTTTATTGCGCTCCTTCTATTCTATTTACTCAAGTTCAATGCGGTGGGAACCTTCTTTGAATACTTAAAAACGGGAGCG
>CAUJII010000236.1 GCA_963205035.1 Spirochaetota bacterium | reverse complement strand
GTTATCAACTGGGACCTCATGAATGCACGGCGCAACCTCTGGTGGTTTCCTTTTTCAGAAGCGACATACAATGCGCTTAAAGACGCGCTTGTCTTTTCTGCGCCGAGAAATCCCGTGTCGTGGATTGTCTCGTCGTTGCGGTTGGCGCGCTTTGCGATTAAAAAAATGTTCGGTAAGTAAGACGAGTTAGAGCTTGTAATAAGCGTCCATGTAAGTCTTGAGTAAATCCCCCACAACGCTACGCACAGGCAGAGTCGCCGCCATGCCATAGATGGGTGCCGAGCTGCCTTTTTCCGTTGGGTTCGCCTTAACGTACGCAACCGCTGTTTTCAAGTCTTCGATGAAACGCTCTTTCACCCCTTCTTCGGTGTGCCGGAGCGTGAGTGCGATGTGCACGCATGCGGGCCGGTGTAAGCCGTTGAGCGAATAACCCTTGTGCGACATCTGCTCCATCACGCGGTAAATATCGAGTGAGTCGGCGCTAATTTTTGAAGGTGCGAATGCAATCACGAAAAGTGGATTGCCGAGAATTTGCAGGTCGGGTATTTTTGAAATTTCTTTCTTTATATAGTCTGCCGTCCCAAGAATTTTCGTTGCGGCGTCTAAGTAACCTTTTTCGCCCACCGACACGAGCGTCGCCCAACACGCGGCCGAAAGCCCGCCGGGGCGCGAACCTGCAAAAGTTGGCGAAAAATACATTCCGCCGGGCCAGTTTGCAACGGTAAAAAATTGGTGGTGGCGTATTTTTGTGTTGCGGTATAAAATAACCGAAGTACCTTTCGCAGCATAACCGTACTTATGCGTATCGACAGAAATCGATGTCACTCCCGGCAAATTAAAATCGAAAGCCGGCACGGGATACTTGAGCTTGCGCGCAAACGGGAGAATAAACCCACCCAAGCAAGCGTCTGTGTGGAAAGGGACTTTCTTCTTGCGAGCAAGCTCTGACATTTGCTCGATGGGATCTATCACACCGTGCGGAAAACTGGGCGCAGAGCCTATAACAACGACCGTGTTGCCGTTAATCGCATTCTTGACGGCTTGGATATCCGCCTGAAAGTTTTTATCGACCGGCACTTTGCGTAGCTTAATTTTGAAATACTGCGCTGCCTTGTCGAACGCTGCGTGTGCAGTCACAGGTGCTACCATTTCAGGATGCCTTACCCCGCGCTCCACTTCTGCCATGTCGCGGTAGGTTTTCATCGCAAGAAGAATACTCTCGCTTCCGCCGGATGTGACTGAACCACAGAGCCCAGCGCGGTCTTCTTCGTTCATGCCTTCAGAAAGCATGCGTGCAGCCATTGAAATAATCTCCGCTTCAAATTTACTTGCACTCGGCCAAAGGTCGGTGTGCAAAGGGTTCGACTGCGAGTGCAGAGCGTATGCGCTGTTTAAGTATTCGATGTGGCTGTCGTCGCCGTGGTAGACCGCGCCCGAAACATAGCCTCCATGCCATTTTTGACGCTCTTGGTCGCGCATCTCTTGAAGTATCTTTAACACCTCTTCGCGTGGCTTGCCCGTTTTAGGGATCTCTCGCATCACCTCGTATTTTGCTTTGTAAGGCTTCATGTCTTTTGCCACAGCCTCGAGAACTTCTTCAGCCTGCTGGTTAATTTGGTCTTTGACGATGCCCTGCGACTTGATGAAGCGGTCGAGCTCGGGAAAGCGTTCTAAGATGCCTTCGACGATGGCAAAAACTTCGGGATATTTTTTTTGGTATTCGGCGATTTTTTCTGCGTCCATGGTGAATTCCTTTCTGGTTAGTGTGTTTTGTTGAGGCGTGCGTGGATTTTTTTGTGTGCGTCGTAAATTTTTTTGAACTCTGCAAAGAGGGTATCGTAAATTTTTCGATTCGCCTCTTGCGGTTGGTAGGTTTTCTGGATGGAGACACGGCTCGGTATGTCTTTGAAATCAAACTTACCTAAAGACACACCCGCTAAGAGGGCTACACCACGCGCGTTGGCCTCAACCGCATCTTTTACCTGACGCACTTCGCAGTTGAGCACATCAGCGTGGATTTGACACCACAGATCGCTCTTAGCACCACCACCGATGATGTTGAGCGCCGGAATTTTTTTTCCGGTGAACGCTTTGACTGCTTCAAAAAGCCAGCGTGAATTATACGCAACCCCTTCGAGAACGGCGCGCGCTAAGTGCGCCCGTGTGGCGTTCAAACTCAAATTAAAAAATCCCCCACGGATGGTGTGGTCTTCGACGGGGGTTCTTTCTCCAAAAAGCCACGGTGTAAAAATGAGGTTGTCGCTCCCCGCCGGCACTGTGGCTGCAAGCTCGTTGATTTTATCATAAAAATTGGCAGGTGCACCCTCGGGGGTCAGAGCGTCTTTGGGAAAGAAGACTTTATCGCGCAGGTACGTCAGACAATACCCCGCAGTTTCTTGCTCGTTGCCGATGAGATACCTGCCGGGGATTGCGGAAGGAATCGTCGCCATGTTGTACGCGGGCGAAGTTTTCTTAAACGGTACATGGCAGGTGAGCCACGAAGACGTGCCGATGTAAAGGTGCGCTGCGAAGTCTTCGACGGCGCCCGAGCCAATAGCAGCAGACTGCACATCGGGTGTACCCATCACGACCTTAATATTTTCGGGAACGCCTAAATCCCGCGCAGCGGCGGGCAAGATGTCTCCCAACACATCGGTTGAAGTCAAGATTTCGGGTAGTTTTTCCCCGTCGATGCCGCTTACTTTGAGAAGTCCTTTGTGGTATTTCACCTTGCTCAAGTTTCTGTTGTCAGTCACCCAGTGGAGTGCAATGGAATCCTGCGCGCTGGCGAATTTTCCGGTGAGGCGCAAGTTCAAGTAATCTTTCGGCTCCAGAAATTTGTAAGTCTTTTCATAAAGCTCAGGCATTTCATTCTTAATAAAGAGAATGTGCGCCAACGGGTCCTTTCCCGAAAGACCGGGCATTCCCGCAGTCACCGAAATCCAGCGCACGAGCTTGGCGAGGGAGTAACCTTGAAAATTCAGAAGGCCCTTCATCGTCTTCGCGACGTGCTTTGCGCCGCGCGAATCCATCCAGATAATTGCGTTGTGGAGTGCCTCGCCGTTCTTATCGACGGCGACCGTGCCCGACCACTGCGAAGTCGCGGCAACGCATTCAATCTGCTCGACAGGCACAATGTTTTGGGCAATCAGTCTTCGAGAGGCGGCGCAGATTCTCTGCCACCACTGCGCCACGTCTTGCTCGGCACCCCCCTGTGGCAAGAAAATCAAATCGGTCGGCTCAATCTCGCACGCTATGACCTCGCCGCGTTCGTTGACAAGCGCGACTTTGGGGCCGGAGGTGCCTAAGTCGATTGCGAGTATGTACTTGTCGGTAGGCATTATTCACACGATTTTCAGAAAGGCGCGCCCGTAAACCATAATTGGAGAAAGAGTTTAGGCTTAGAACGAGCGAAGCTCGTTCTAAGCCTAAACTCTCTATTGATTTCCACCGTATATCGAATCTCTACGCTGCCGCATGTACTCGCGTTTTCGAGGTTATCTCTTTCTCTCTGCGCTCCTTTTCGCGGTTCTCGCCGCGATCGCTTGGTTCCAGAGCCGCCCCACGCAAAAAATTTCGGCTGCTTCGCCCACAACGGCGGCACAGACACCTCATAAAGAAGGCGAAACTTTGGCAAAACCACTGGCCGTCGCTTCGGGGGAAATCTCTGCCAACTGGCGCACCGATATCGGCGTGCCGGTTCTGTGCTACCACCAAATTGTGACGACGGAGCAATACCGCGAGAGACCGACACCTTATGCGGTGACGGTCGACGAGTTCCGCGCACAAATGGAGTACCTTGCAACAAATAATTTTTATACCATTTCGGCGGGCGACCTCTTGGCTTATGTGAAAGGTGAAAAGAGTCTCGACTTTTCAGACGGCAAGAGACCCATTGTGCTCACCTTCGACGACGGCAATAACGATTTTGTGAACTATGCACAGCCGATTTTGAACAAGCACAAATTCAAAGGCGTGCTCTTTATCTATCCCACATATATTATTGCACGCAAGAAACGCGCTCTGACGTGGACGCAAGTACAAGAAGTCTCGAAGGCAGGCCATGCGATTGAAAGCCACACAATGTGGCACCCGATGCTTAGCACAATGAACGAAAAAGAGCAGCTTGCGCAATTTGTCGACTCGCAAAAGACGATTCACAAACGGGCCGGTGTGAGAGTCTCTCAACTCGCTTACCCTTTTGGTATCTATAATTCCGAGACAATCCCTCTTTTGCAGCGTGCGGGTTACACTGCCGCTTACACAATTTTTCATGGTGCAAACCATGTGGGCGAAAACCCGTATCTACTGAAACGCTTTCTCGTGACAAAAGGCGACAACGGCAAGTCGTTTGCGCAAAAGACTCTCGCGCATTCGTTACCGTTCAAGAACGTCGATAGCGAACCCGGAGCGATTATCAATTCAGAAAAAACGCTAAGCTTTCAAATACCGAAAGGGCTTGCGGTGAATAATCTCAAAGTCAGGGTTTTCTCGACTCCGCAAGTATTTCGCTACAACGCGCAAACAGGAAATCTCGTCGTCGATTTTAAGCCCTCTAAGAAGCGCCTGAGCATTCTCG
>CAUJII010000235.1 GCA_963205035.1 Spirochaetota bacterium | reverse complement strand
ATTCATCCTTCGAGTCTCGATGAGTTCCGAGCGGCGATCTTGGCGCGCATGGCGACGGATTTAGAAAAGGCGCTCAAAGATGCACGTGAATAGTTAGTCGGTTCAGCGCGTCTTCTAAAGCTTGTTTAGCTTCGGTGAGGTTTGCGCCAAAACTCAAGATGCCGTCTTCGTGCCCTGCCATGACCAACACTCGGATTTCTTTGAGCCGCGTCGTTTCATAAAGCCTGGCCACTTCGTGCGCCATCCGCGGCGTTCCATAACTTATGTCACTCGGCGTCGACGGTAGAACGTTCTGAGCGCGCAGCCAAAGCGGCTCGGAGTGCACGTGGATGACTGCGCCAATCGCCTCGTCTAACGAATAGAGCATCGCATGGGTCAGCGCTTCCGAAGACGCGGCGACAGGCCCCTCGCAAGAGAGAGTGTTTCGCCGAACATCATACCCAGTCACGGTGCACAAATCTTTTGTATCGAGATTTTTTTTGTGGCCTGTCTGTGTTCCCGTAACAATAAACTGCGACGGATTTTCAGCCGCGCGCACACTCACGTTGCCAAATGAAATCCCATCGGGGTAAACACCCACCATGCCTAAAGCAAAAAGTGCGTCACGGCACGCAAGAAGCTCTTGGACTTCCTTGCCCGAAGGAGCGGCGGACAAGGTGAAATGGCAGTTGTATTTTACGACGCCATCGTCGCGGGTCATGCTTGTGGCCGCTTCGACTGCCCCTTAAGCAATAGTGACTTCTTTGCAAAGATAAACGTCTTGGATGGCGTTGAGAAGAGCGACGCCTTCTTGAATCGGTTTTTGGAACGCCTTGCGGCCCGAGATTAGACCCATGCCTCCCGCACGCTTGTTGATAACTGCGGTTGTGATTGCTTCGGCTAAGTCAGTCGCACCCTTCGATTCTCCGCCGGAGTTGATGAGTCCCATGCGGCCCATATAACAGTTGGCGACTTGGTAGCGAGTCAAATCGATGGGGTTATCTGAGGTGAGGTCTGAATAAACCTTTGCATGCGTCTTGCCGAACTTGAGAGCGTTGTAGCCACCGTTATTCACAGGAAGTTTTTGCTTGATGATGTCTGCTTGGATTGTTACGCCGATATGGTTTGCCTGCGACGTGAGGTCGGCGCTTGAATGGTAGTCTACACCGTCTTTCTTAAAGTCGCTATTTCTGAGGTAGCACCAAAGAATAGTCGCCAGACCCAACTCGTGTGCTCGCTCGAACGCTTGCGCCACCTCGACGATTTGACGCGCGGATTCATCGCTACCAAAGTAGATGGTGGCACCCACGGCGACAGCACCTAACGCAGCGGCTTCTTCGACCGAGCCAAACATAATTTGGTCGTATTTGTTGGGGTAAGAGAGAAATTCGTTATGGTTCAACTTTACAATAAATGGAATCTTATGCGCATATTTGCGCGAAACAGCTGCGAGTACGCCATAAGTCGACGCCACGGCGTTGCACCCGCCTTCTATTGCCAGTTTAACAATGTTTTCAGGATCGAAGTAAATCGGGTTGGGCGCAAAAGACGCTCCGCCCGAATGTTCGATGCCTTGGTCCACGGGCAAAATCGAAACATAACCCGTCCCCCCTAAACGCCCGTGTTCGATAATGGACTGGATCGACCGTAAGACGTTGTTGTTGCGATTCGATTGCGCATAGATTGTGTCGACAACCTGCGGCGAGGGCAGGTGCAGAGCTTCTTTAGCGATGGTCTTGCATTGGTGCGAAAGTAGGCTCGAGCTCGAACCTAAGTGTTTTTCAATTTCGTTAACTGTAAGGGCCATGTGGGATTACTCCCCCTTCAAGACACCCCGTCAAGCAGAGCGGTATTTTGAAGCGAACCGGTGCGGGCGCGAGCCCCCAGTAACTTCGTTGACCGGATGAAAGATGCTCCGTGACTATCTATTTCCGAATGAAGCTCAGCCTAACGAATCTTATGCTCCTTATGGGAGTTCTCCTCTTCGCCCCGGGGTATCTCGCCGCACAAGACGGTAACGCTTTGGCGCGCGTTGCCATCCTCCCTTTTAGCGACAACACAGGCCAAAAAAATTATGGCTGGATTAAGACCTCTCTGCCCGATGCTATTTTTGATTCGATGAAGTCGCACTTTGAGTTCGAACGCGCCGACACGGATGCCGTCGAGAAAAGCATGGCGCGCTCTGCTGCAGGTGAACCTAATCTTTCCGCCAAAGCGGTGGATTATATGGCGGGTGCTTACAATTTCGACATTGTGATTTATGGCGATTACACTTACGATGCGAAAACAAATTTGGCGCAGATTTCGGCTCAGATATACCACCGCGAAGGGCACCGCATTATCGGGGAGGTCGTAGAATTCACAAAACTCGACAGCAATGCGTTTACAACTATCGATACAATTAGCCAAAAAATTATCGGGCACATCTACCGGTTTAGTTTAGACCTGAACGCCGCACAGTCTGCACAGAAGGGACAAGAGAATGTGCGGCTTCTGGTTTTGGTGCCCACTTGGAAGAATGCGGCTGAGAAGCGAACAGCAATCCACGAGATTGAATTTCAAAAAACAGAACTCAAGAAACGTTACGATGCAGAGTTACTCACTCTCTTTGAATTCTTTAAGACGAAAAAAACTCCACCAAAAGAAATAGCGACCGTGGAAGGTTTCGCTCAAACGCGGAACGAAAAGGCAATTGCCGACTGGCTCAAGACGCAGAAAGTACAAAACGCGATGGTCGTTTTTGTGAGCGATAAGAATATAAATCTGCTTCCTGTCAGCGGCGGAAAAATGCAACTCCCGATTACTTATGCAGTGGGGGCGACACCTGCGCAAAAAGGCGTAGCCATCGAAAGCGCAATCACAAAAAGCGGCATGGATGAAAACCTGAAAAAAACAGTGCTTATGAATCGGCCGGGAATCCGCGATCGCTATTCGATCGCTCTGGGCGGTATCTACTTTGCGCCCGTAGGCGTTGCTCGCGGCTCAATCGACGCGGGTGTGGGCTTAGACGCGCACGCTCTTTATCGTTATCGGACGTTCTGGGTTTTTCAAGTGGGAGCCTCGGCCGCGTTGCAAGGAGTACGGCAAACCCACGTGCGCTACGACGGCGACTCGGATTTCACTCTCTCGCATTTTGCGGGTATGCTGGGGCCGACTCTCCTTGTGCCTTTGCCGTTCTTTCGCTCGTTAGAGTTTCAATTTTCTCTTTTAGGCGGCGCGGCGTATAGTCTGCTTCAAAAGTATAAATACACAAACCTCACGCTTTCCGAAAACGCGCTGCGTCCGCTTCTCGCAGCCGAGGCAGAGCTGCGCTGGCACATCGCATTGGGTTTTTTTGTGGGAGCTGCAACGAGTTACCAGCATATTTTTTATGCGGGCACCGACATGCAATCGGTCGGTGTGCACCTGCGTGCGGGGTACAGGTTTTGATACGCCAAGGAGAAACGATGTGTAAAAAATTATTGAGCCTCTGTGGGATTTCAAGCGTTCTACTCTTTGCCTTGCATTGCGGGAACGCATCGCTTTACGACGACGCGTTTGTAGTCCATTACCGCGTCGTGCGCAGCGGCCTCAACGAATGGTATCCATTAGACGGCAACTTCGATTCGCGTGTGGGTTCCGCAAGCGGCACAGCAACGACGTATAGCACAGCCCCCAACCGAGACGGCGTAACCGGCAAAGCGGTCTGTACAAGTAGTGGTGGCCCTTTTGTGTTCGGCAATTCCACATTTGGGACCCCTCCCTTCACCGTCAGCGCATGGGTGAAATTCGATACGCTTCCTGGCGCGTCGGTCGAATTACTCGCCAGAGGGCAGCAGCAGACTGTGTATCATGGCTTCAAGATCGATAGCGGTGCTTCTTCGCAGTTTAGCCTGAGATTTGGCAATGGTTTTGGCCCATCCGATAAGTCTGTAGCGGGCCCTGCATTCGCCATACAAACGTGGTACTACTTGGCGTTCACGTACGACGGTTCCGTTGGCTCGTACTATGCCGGCGCGCACGGTGGCAACCTCGCCAGCATAGGCAGCGCAGCTGGGCCCTATACCACAGACAGTACGAACTTCCAGATCTTCACAAACTCCGTCGTAGGGTGCGCGGATGATCTGTTGCATTACAATCGGGCGCTCAGCGCGCAGGAATTGGAGTACAATTTTCTCTCTTTAGAATAGCACCGGCGTGGCTTCGACTGGGGTAGTTATTACAAATTCCCAGTTTCTCAAAAATCCGGTTTTTTGTAATAGTTATTACAAATTCCCTTCGCGAGAAGTCCTATCGCAGGCTCAATGTCGCGCAAATCATTGTTGCCAGACATGCGATTAACTATTTCCGCACCTACCCGTCGCGATAAATGTAATAACTATTACAAACCCCACATTACTTAATGACACCACTGTCATTTATTGTTGACAGCGCATCTCCCCTATGGACCACACGGCATGAAAGATTTGAAAAACAAAGTCGTGCTGATTACGGGTGCTGCCGGGGGGATTGGTCTCAATACCGCTGCCTTCTTCGCCGAGGCGGGCTGTCGTTTGGTGCTCACCGACATCAACGACGCAGCTCTTCAAATAGCAAGAGAGAAGTTGACGAAACACAACGTTGAAATTCTGACCCAAGCGATGGACGTGACCGATCTCAAGGCGGTCGAAGCGTTGCGCGACACCGTCTATACAAAGTGGAATGCCGTCGATATTCTGATTAACAACGCGGGCATAGGTTTTAACGCAGAGCTTGCGGCGACACCGCTTTCAAAATGGCGGCAGCTCATGGACATCAACTTCTGGGCGCCTCTCTATCACATCGAAACTTTCCTGCCGCGCATGAAAGAGAGAAAGTCGGGACACATTGTGAATGTCTCGAGCGGCCAAGCGTACTT
>CAUJII010000234.1 GCA_963205035.1 Spirochaetota bacterium | reverse complement strand
GCTCCAAACACAGCCGGGCCCACCTTCCTCCCCGCGCACAAAGTTGCGATTGGCGTCAAGGATGAACGTGTCTTTGCCACAAACTCCGTCGCAATCTTCGGGTGGTTTTTCGGCCGATCCGAAACAGACTTTGGACAACTGGTCTTGGAGCGGACGTTTTGCATCGAGAACAATCGGTTTGCCGGTGCTCAAAAAGGCGCTGAACGCATAACCCGTATGGTCTTGCCAGCGCACCTTATGCCAGTGCCCGGTAATTTTTCCAACTTTTTCTTTGGTTCCTGAATCCTCTATCCACTGCACTTCGGTGCCGTCAGGTATGGTAATAAGCTTTGTGCCTTTGGAAGATGGACTCGATCGCAAGTTAAGTCCCGATTTCGCAACGACCCAGTAAGAAACAGCCTCTTGCGCCTGAACGCTCGCACACCAAAAAAGTAACGCAATCAAAACCGGCAACCGGAACGCAATGTGTCTAAGTGCTATCATGCGAGCGCGTCTATTGGGCATCCGGTGGCGTCAAGCTTAAAAGACGATTCACGTTATAAGAGTTTTCATCCCTTAGCAACTTTTTCTACAGACTTGTTCTCTGAAGTTTTCGGATCCTACGGTTGAATAGCCTTGACATAAGGATAAAGTATTGATTTTTCATGCGTTTACGAAAAAGACGCAGGCTACGCCCAAGGATGAAATCAATGTGGGCAAAATTCGGCTGAGTAAATTATTACAGGAGGAGAAATGAGTGCTAAGACAAAATATGAAGCTAAAAATTCTGTAGAATTAGCGGGGCTGCTTGGCTTATCAAAATTCGATGCTGCGGAACTGGAGTTTCGTACGGAGCTGAATTCAGCAATTATTCAGAAGTTTAAGGCTGCCAAGATTACCCAAGCGGAGCTGGCTAAAAAGGCCAAATTATCTAGGACTCGGCTGACTGCGTTGCTGAATAATAATAGTTATGGTCTATCTACGGATTTTATGCTCAGAGTCTTAACGGCTTTAGGGTATCGGGCAGACTTAAAACTTTCCAAAATCGCATGAAGCCGCTTTCATAATCGTCAATCATTGACGCGCTTTTCACAAAGACTCTCTTGGCCGTATGCGCTTTGCATTCACGTATATTCTCGCCGTCGCGGTGCTCTACGCTGCACCGTGGAAGGTCGATAGCAAATCGAATTACGAAGCGATCACAGTTACGGTTCTTAAGAGCACGCAGTAGCGGCGAGCTACGGCGCGGGAAAAACAAAGAAAGTTAATCGGATTTGGGGCATGTGATAAGAGTTTAGGCGCGCCCTTGCTACGGTAGGCGGCCTAAATTCGCGCCGATTATTCGACAAAGCAGTTGACTCGATACTCAAGTCAACTGCCCTTGCCCCTTTGAGGTTGAAAAACTAACAATGTCAAAACTCAATGTAGACCAAAAAACAATTAACGAACTCTTCTCAGACAAAAAATCCGATTTTCTCATTCCCGATTATCAACGACCGTATGCGTGGGATGAAGAACAGTGCCAGACCCTTTGGGATGATTTGTTTTTATTTTCCTTTCCCGATAATAATTTTGAAGCGTTTGATGAAAACGAAGAATATTTCTTAGGTGCCATCGTCGCTTTCAAGAACGAAAATGGAAAATCAGAAATAATCGACGGCCAGCAACGGTTGACGACGCTTTTGCTTATCTTGCGCGCTTTTTACGACAAGTTCGAGAATATGAAAGATAAGAATTCAATGCTGACTCGGGAGCGCATCGAGAAGTGTATCTGGAAAACAGACACCTTTGGTACGGCAGACAAGAATACTTTGAAAATCGATTCCGAAGTTGCAACCGATAACGATAAAGAAGAATTTCTGGAGCTACTCCGGACTGGAAAAATTAAACCCGGAAGTAAAAGCCAATATGTACGCAATTACCAATTCTTTCAAGAAAGAATAAATGAATTTTTACAAAATTACCCGGGCTATTTTCCTTATCTGCCCGCGAGAATATTGGGAAACTGTATTCTCTTGCCCATTGAAGCCGAGTCGCAAGACACAGCGCTGCGTATTTTTTCGACGCTCAACGACCGTGGACTACCGCTCTCCGACGCCGATATTTTTAAGGCGCAGTTCTATAAATACTACACGGGCCTCAATGAAAAAGAAAAATTCATTAGTCAATGGAAAGAATTAGAAGAGATAACAGGCAAAACATTTAAGCCCATCACGGGCACGCCGATGGACGAATTGTTCTCGCGGTACATGTATTTTTTGCGCGCAAAAGAGCGGATTAAACTCAGCACAACCGAGGGTTTGCGAAAATTTTATGAACGCGATAAATATAAATACTTAAAACAAACCGAGACAATCAATGACCTAAAAAGTTTAGCTCAATTCTGGGGAAGCATCGCTCAACAAGACAAAAGCCAGTTCTCTGAAGATATATTAAAAAGACTTTTTGTATTGAACTACGCGCCTAACGGCATGTGGCAAAATATTACCTCGGTTTATTTTTTACTAAATAAGAGAGCAGATGAGACATTAGCCGACGCCGAGTTTAAGAAATTCTTAGATCAAATAACGGCGTTTATTTATGCTTACGCAGTCACGAATCCCGGCGTGAATGCGCTACGCACGCCTGTCTACGACGAGATGGTGAATATTGTGAACGGTAAGACTGTAACTTTTTCAAAATATGGGTTTACCAAATCGCATGCACGTTCTGCTTTCGAGAATTTTTTGTTCCCCAACCAAAGGCCGATTACGCGCTCGATGATTACTTGGTATGCCTTTACGTTTGAAAACCAACAACTCCTCGACCTCAACGAAGGTTTTCAGATCGAGCACATTTATCCGAAGAAACGGCAAGAGATGGAAAAAGGCCTGAAGAACGAAGGTAATTTGGATGTCTTAGGGAACAAAATCCTACTCGAAACGCGAATCAACATCAGAGCCTCCGATTATCGCTTCGACGACAAAAAGAAGATTTATAGCGGCGAGCTACGGCGCGGGAAAAACAAAGACGCCAGCAAGATTGCAGAGATAAACGATCTTATTGCCACACCGCAATTTGAAGAAGCGCAAATTATCGAACGAAACAAGGCTATCATTGATAGATTTTTCGACTTCCTCTTGAAAGAAAACCTGCTATCCTAAGTACTCCCTCAGCCCGCCAGCCCAAGCAGTATAAACTTTCGTTAAATCGTTTCGATTCCGTCTATCGAAAGCAGGCCGCCTTGCGCGTGGAAATCCCTAGGGCAACGATCGGGAACTTATCGGATTTTTCGGCTTCAAAGCCGGAAATTTGTTAAAATCGCGGTCGTTCGTATAAATGGTGGATACACCCGCCGCCTCTAACTGCGAGGCGATAATCGCATCGGAAACTAACGCGCCTTTAATCGACATTATTTTTGCATACCCCTCAAAAATACGAAAAGATTCGCTTGTCGGCGATAGCATCTCGACTTGCGCGAGAGATAAAACACTTTGAGCATAGCCGCACGCTTGCGCGAAAGGCATCGGGTTCTTAAAAATTGTCGGGTTTGTGACGATGCGAATAAACGCATGTAAAGCTTCCCAGCACAAAAGACACGGCTCGTGCGTTGCAAATATATTGTGCAAGAATTGTTCGGCGGCTTTTTGCCGCGGATCGTTTTTTATTGCGGCATAGATAAAAATATTAGCGTCGATTGAGTACATAATCTTCGCGGTCGAGAATATGCTGTACTGCTTCTTTATCGCTAAAATCGATTTTTGGCAAAAGAGCAACTGCACCAGGCCAGATAAATTTTTTCTGACTATTATTTTTTTTCTCTTTGAGTCCTAATATAATCAGCTCATCCATGAGTCGTTTTAGCGTCTTGCCTTCTTTATTGGCCATTGTTTTGAGCTTGTTGTAAATAGGGGCTTCGAGCTCAAGTGTGGTTTTCGTCCTCACAATAAAAGGATAATAATTTACCGTATTTACGGCAAATTATTTCACGTACTTACGGGCCGTGATACAATCGTCAGAGAAATCGGGGTGGCGCATGTTGGGCAGGAGTTCTCCCCTCTCTAATGAAACTTGCTATCCTAAGTACTCCCTTAGCCCGTCAGCCCAAGCAGCATGAATTTTCGTTAAATCGACTTCGATTCCGTCTATCGAAAGCAGGCCGCCTTGCGCGTGGAAATCCCCTAGGGCAACGATCGGGAACTTATCGGATTTTTTGCGTTGAAGCTGAATCGCATTCTCTGCGCTGACTGCAACGAGGTAAGTATGCGCACTCTCGCCCAAGAGCAAAGTATCTTTGAGAAGGTTGCCTAACGCCGCACTCTGGATTTTGAGCGAAGGCATTTGGCCGTGGCTTTCATACGCCGCAAACGCCATGCGGCAGAGTGCGCGCAAAAGCCCTCCCGACGAGAGATCGATTGCGCCGCCCAGAAGATGCGCCTCCGCAAGAGACGCCATTTTCTGGGTACCTTCAATTTCGCAATCGAGATCAAGCGTAGGCAAAGGTCCCGCCGCCCTTACACCTTCGATGTAATGGTACTGACTCGCCGCTTGAGAAGGCAAAAAATTGCCGCATAGAAATAGTTTGTAAGAAGTCGAAAATTCCGCGAGCGACACCGCAACCGCATCGGCGGCTTTTTCGAGAAGACCCACGACACCCAATGTCGGCGTCGGCAAAACCGGCCCGTCTTCGGACTCGTTGTAAAAAGAAACGTTGCCGCTGACAATCGGCAGCTTCAGCGTACGGCAGGCATCCGACATGCCGGTCACGGCCTGTGCAAAATACCAATAGTTTTCAGGAATGTAAGGGTTTGCAAAATTCAGACAGTTAGTGAGTCCCAGTGGTATTGCTCCCGTTGCAGCAATATTTCTGACTGCTTCGGCGACTGTATGCTGCGCTCCCTTGTAAGGGTCGATGCCGATGTAATAGCCGTTACCGTCGATAGTAATCGCGAGTGCAGCGTCGCTGTCGGGCACACGCACGATAGAGCCGTTCTGACCGGGGCCAACGACGCGCCGCAACCCTATGTCGGTGTCGTATTGACGATGTATCGGTTCACGCGAACACAGGTTGGGATGCGCCATGAGATACGCAAAAAAATCTGTGATGGCTGCGCCGTTTTTTTCTTGAAAGAGCTTGTCGAGCTTGTCTAATTGCGGTGCGCCGATGGGAGCGCTCACTGCTTTCTGCTCTCTCTCGTAGCGCGGCGCTTTTTTCGACAAAATGTCGGCGGGCACATCGGCGTAGCACTTGCCATCCATGCAGATAGTCAAGTTTTTGCCCTCGGTCGTTTCTCCGATAATTGCGGCGTCTAACTCCCACTTATCAAAAACAGATTTAACGCTTAGCCACACTTCGGGTTCGATGACCATCAGCATGCGTTCTTGGCTTTCGGAAAGCATAAACTCGAAAGGCAGCATTCCCGTTTCGCGCGCAGGGACTTTCTCCAAATCGATGCGCATGCCGACGCCACCCGAAGCCGCCATCTCAGAAGAAGAACTCACGAGCCCCGCAGCGCCCATATCTTGGATTGCGAGCACAAGTTTTTTTTGAATACATTCGAGGGTTGCTTCCATGACGAGTTTTTCTAAAAAGGGATCGCCCACCTGCACGGCGCTGCGTTCTTCTTCGCTTTCTTTGCTCAAATTTTTTGAAGCGAAACTTGCCCCGTGGATGCCGTCGCGCCCCGTTTTCGCGCCGACGTAAACAACTGGTTTGCCCGTCCCCCGGATTTTTGCCGTCGCCATCTTGTCGATGTCAGCCACACCCACCGTCATCGCATTGACCAAAGGGTTTCGTGTATAGCTCTCGTGAAAGAATATCTCTCCACCGGTATTGGCAATTCCCAAGCTGTTTCCATAGTCGCCAATCCCTTTCACGACACGGCGCAAAAGATAACGGGTACGCTCGGCGGCGGCATCTGCCTTCCCGTCTTCTTTTTTCTGGGGTAAACCAAACCGCAGCGAGTTCAATGTCGCAATAGGCCGTGCGCCCATCGTGAAAATATCGCGCATGATGCCGCCGACGCCCGTCGCCGCGCCTTGGTATGGCTCCACCGCAGACGGGTGGTTGTGCGATTCCACTTTGAAAACAACCGCTTGCCGTTCGTTAATCCGCAAAGCGCCCGCATTCTCTTCGCCAGGTTTGGCTAAGAGCCGGTCAGACTCGGAGTAGAGTTTTTTCAAAAGGAGGATAGAGTTCTTGTACGAGCAATGCTCCGACCACATGCCCGAAAACATGGCGAGTTCGGTGAAAGAAGGCTTGCGGCCCAAGTGTTCGACCACCATCTCAAACTCGCCTTCTTTAAGACCGAGTTTTTTCGCTTCTTCTGCGCTGCCTTCGCGATCGACGATTTGCATACGGCTAAACCGCTCGCCGAGACAACCGGACAAGAAGAAGCGTTATCGGGGGTAATGCGACAAATAACGGTCGATGCCCCGCCGCGGCACAATTTTTTCCCGTAGAGACGCAGCATGCTGCGTCTCTACACAGCCCCCCTCCCCGCATGCGGGGAGGGGCTGGGGGTGGGGTCACGGACCAGCCACGCAACCCACAAAAAAAAATACGACCTTTTTTGGCACGGTCACCGTCTAAATAAAGTTGAAAAATCCCTTTCAGCTTGACTGGAGACTGCGGCAAAGCAGTTTCGACCCAGCTCAAAGGGCGGCCCGAGCGCAAGCAAGGGTAATTTGTTTAGTAAATAGGAGACAACATGAAGAAAGTTGCATTTTCAGCGCTATTCGCGGTCGCGTTCCTCGCAACGTATTGCAATAGCACAAAGGGGCTTCAAGACATTAGCCAAGGCGAAGGCTCTGTCGACTCACTCGAAGAAGGGTTCATTGGCGAAGATACACTCATCGTGAAAGGCGATGGTATCTCACCCACGGGCCTCAAAAGCTCGCTTCAAAAAGAAGCGGCAGCAAAAGAAGCGGCTCGCATCGACGGTCAACGCAAAGTAATTGAGATTTGCCGTGGCGCAAACATCAAAGCTGCTGCGACAGTTAGCAATTTCGAGCTCCAAGGTTCTGCCGTAGGTAAAGACCTTGCAGGCCGCATGAAAGGCGCGAAAGTCAAGAAAGCAAACTGCAAACCTGAAAACGACATCGTCGGTTGCAAGGTGATCATGGAAATCAAGAAAAAAGGCATCAAAAAAGAATGCGAATTAGCGATGGAAGAACTTTCTAACAACTAATTCTTGATTGAATTGCTTTGATAAGGGGCTGCACAGTAGCCCCTTTTTTTTTGGATTTTCATGCACGTTTATTTATTCGATATCGACGGCACCCTCATCCGCGCGAAAGGCGCCGGGCAAGCGGCGTTTACTCACGCTGTGCGTACCGTTCTCGACTTTGAGCTTTCGTGGGCGTCTCGCGATTTTGCAGGCAAGACCGACGCAGGTCTCTTTGAGCGGGCTCTCGCCGAAGCCAATGCCGGCAAAGAGCATCTCTCTACACTCCGCGATACATACCACTCTGCGCTCGCAGAATATATCCGCACACACCCGGCAGAAATTTTGGCAGGCGTGCCTCAACTTCTCTCGCGTCTCAAGGCGGAACCTCACACAACCCTCGCTCTTCTCACAGGCAATAGCGAACGCGGTAGTGCTCTAAAACTCGCAGAGTTATTTTCGTTTTTTGAATTGGGCTTCTATGGCGACGATTTTGTAGAGCGCAACGACATCGCACTCTTTGCACGGCGAACGCTCACACCGCGTTACCCAACTGCGTTAAAGCTCACCGTCGTGGGAGATACCCCGTTTGACATCGCGTGCGCGCAAAGCGCGGGCGCTGCAAGCGTCGCCGTTGCGACGGGGCCTTACTCAACAGACGAACTCGCCTCCGCCGACCGAGTGCTCCAAGACCTGACCGAATGGTGAAACGTGAGCCGTGCATGCGGCGGAATATCTCGTCATCTGCCGACAACGACGCAGCGCATTTTCTCAACGCGATTTTTTTCGAGCGAACTTTTTAACGCGCTTGATTTTCTTCGCGTGTTTCGGTTGCGTACTCGCAGCTTTCTTAGACTCGGGAATAGTTTTGTTTTTTTTCTCGATGTCTGAGGCGATCTTTTCTCCGACATGCCTGTTGACCTCGCGGAAAACACCGTAAAGCCCCGCGCTGATGAGGTTGTGTGTTTCACGCGCGACGGTAGCCGAACCACGCGTCGACGGCAAAAGTTCCAAAAATGCAAAAGCGACATCGCTGATGGCGCGGTGGCTCCCTTGCAAGAAAAGCGAACCTTGGTCGATGCCCTTCGCGACAAGCCTTGTGTTCTCAGCCGCCAAAAGTCTTGCGAGCAGAAGCGCCTTTGCGTTCGACCGCAGCGATAGAGTCTCCAGCCTCACTCCACGCAACATTTTCTCTGCCCGTCGCAAGAGCGTAAGCGTCAAGACGGCAGCGCAGACTGTGAGAAGCGATGCGATAAAAAGTACAGTGGGAGTCATAGCACCAAGAGGCTCACATTTGCTTCGACGTTTTTCTTTTTCATCTCTTCGATGGTTTCGCGGACAACGCGTTCATACACCTTTCGGATGACAACATTCGGTGCTGTGTTCGATACCAATTTAGCCAGGCCCGACTCGCGGTGAGCCACTTCGATGGGGTTTGTGACCTCCACTACCATGCGGATGTAGGGTTGATCGATCTTCTCATTCCGCTCCACGCTGTCCCCCCGTTCATCGCTCTTCCCCAAGAGGTTTCGCAGGTGAGAAATCTCACTCTGCGCAGCCTTGAGTCCCTTTCGTAGCGCAAACCAATAATGCAGAATGACGCCCAACAAGAGTGCTAAGAGTGCGGTGAGCAATACCGGAAGATTTTCCATTCGATATTGTCTAGGAAAAGAAACGGTGCGTAAATGAAATTACAGAGGGCTATCTGTTTATCGCTTTTCCCGCTGTCTTTGTACGCCGGCCTGCCCCTGATGGCCTCTATTTTCTCGAGGGGTAACTCCCATTTTCTTCAATTCCTTTTCGTGGTATTTCTCGCTCCTCCGCTTATCTTTTCACAAGAAGCGCGATTGGGTGAGGGCTACGCAAAGGCCCTTGCCTATTATGAACAAGGCGACTTTGACGCATGCCTCAATGCGCTCAAAAGCGCCATCGACGACTCGGTAAAAAAACCCGACTTGCGAATTCTTGCCGCACACTGCCACGCCGCGAAAAAGAATTACCGCGAAGCAGCACAACATTTGCACGCAGTGATCGAAAACTTTCCGAACGAAGCGGGCGTCAAAGAAGACCTTGTTCAACTTCTCGTCGCACAAGGTAAATACCGCCAAGCCCGAAAGGTCGCCTTGGAATATAAAGACGAATTAGAAGAAAACGAAAAAGCAGTTCCA
>CAUJII010000233.1 GCA_963205035.1 Spirochaetota bacterium | reverse complement strand
GTCAAAACCTCGAAAACCAATATCTTCTCAACAACCTTGAAGCGCGTATAAGAGAACTCTCCAACTCATGACGCGGCGCCGACTAACTATTACATCTCTCGCTGTCGTTTTTATCGCGAGCCTCTTTGCGCTGCAAAGCCGATCTTTAGCTAAGCCGCTCGCCCGCGTTTCGCACGTCTTCAACGTCGATGAGCCTTGGCAAGTCATGGCCGCCCTACCGAATACCGATTCGTTCTTGAACGAGCTGCGTAAGGGCGATGCAATGCGCGCGTTTTTCGACTCACCTTTGGGATTGCATTTTTTACGCTCGGTGCCTCTGCGTGGCGCAGCACACTTGCATAAAATAATTTCTCTGGCACCCAATTCATGGACGTGGAATCTCTACACTTTGATTACCGACGGCCCTGTGCTTTATCGATCCCACGCCAGCTCTTTCGTCTTAGCACTTCATTTGAACAAAAAAGGTCGCATTCTTTCTTCGCTCCTGCCCGAGACCGCTGAGCGTCAGCGCGACTGGCTTTTTCTCGCTTCGGATAAGAAAACTTTAGACGACGCTTTGCGCTATGCGAAAAGCCCGCGTGAAAGCGACTCGCCACTCGACACCCTCATGCAAGACACGGGAACCCTGTCTGTCGTTTGGCGAAACTCCTCAAACGCAAAAAATTCTCGCAGTCTCGTCCGCGCGCTCATCAAAGAAACTCTTTCTCTCGACACAAACGCGGCTTGTCAAATTCAACTGCGCCCTTCGCACAATGCACTTGCTCTCACCGGAAGCTGTTCGCCCGTGACGACTGGCGCAAGCACGCGTTCTATCGCGGAAGATTTTTCGATGCCTGATTTTGCTTCATACGTTTATTACAAGGCATCACCGCTTCGAATCGCACGCGTCTTGGCGTTCGACGGAATGACCGATGATCTCGGGTATTTGATTCCGCAGATCTTTTATTCCGGTGGTCTTGAAGACAAGGCGAGCCTCGAATTTTTGTCAGAGGCTTTTAAGACAGGCAAGTTTTCCGTTCAGAACGACAACGGTGCGCTCCTTATCCGCTATGCGTACCCCTACACTTATGGCAACCGAAAATTCGATCTCTTTGCGCCTCATTTAGCGACGAACGCAAACCGCTTTTATTGGAATAGCTTCATAGACGATAAAGTGCGGCGTAGTATTTTGATACCTATAAAGAGCGATGTCAAGATGTCTTTTTCACTCAAACCCTACGAGCTCGTCAAAAATTCTGAAGCTGCATTCAATGCAATGAGCCCCCTCTATTCTCCCGGGCATTTTAGCGAGTTCCGTGACGCACTCAAGAAAACCCTCCCCACACTCAAAGGCGCAACCGTCGCGTTTTCTGCTAAAGAACAAAATAAATCGCTTCAATTAGGTGGAATTCTGCAATTTGCCAAAAAGTAAATTCGGTTTGCTTTTATTGATTCTCTTCACCGCGCCGCTTGCTGGCATCACAATCACCGGCAGACTGCCTGGTAATCGATTCAAAGAGGACAATCCACCGCGCTTTGGCGCAACAATGAGCTTTTTGTCCAAAGCCGATTCTGTCGTTTGGTTGCAAGTCAGGCACGTTCAACCCAACGACTCCATTGCAGACGAGCTCAAGCGCATTGCGAAAGGACTGAAACTCAAGAATCACGCCTTAATTAAACTCGGCCTTGTAGAAGGCACCAACCGTTGGTTGCAATATAGTTTCAAAAAAGCACGCGGCGGCGGATTTATCTTTATTACGCGCAAAGATAATTGGATTATCTATCTGGTGATTTTTAATCTAAACGGGAGCACTTTGTCTGTCGACATGCCGTATATCGAACGGTACGTGAAAGAATTAGCGTTCGAGGGTTGAGGCATTATTTGAATTAGGCTAATTTCTTGTTGTAAGGCAAATTACCCGTGATTTGATTCCAAAGCGCAAAAAAATCCAGCGGCAATTCACGAACACAATGAAAACGAATGCTGTATGAGAGAATCAATCCCTTTGCTTGAAAGAACGCTTTGCGAAATCTTTTTTTCAGAACCTCTTCGTCGCAGTTAATGGAAACAATCAGGAACTCTCGCGTTGAGAGAATGATGCTACGGTCGGTGTCTTTCATCAGCCGATGGATGTCGGTTTGTAATTCGGACAGAAGCTCGTTAGCAAAATGCGACCCGGCCAGTGAAACATATTTTGACATAGATTCAAAGTAGAGATACGTAAACGTCACCGGAATGTTTTTCTCTAAAGGTTTCTCAACCCACCACTTCACCAGTTCTACCGTTGCCGGAAAAAGAAGACCCACGCTATCGTCTTTCGCAAAACTCGAAGGCATGTAGTAACGCTCGAATACATACTTCATACGCGCCAAACTCTCTGTCGCTTCGACTCCCTTAAACGACAACGCCGCAATAGTGTATTCTTGATCGTGAAAGCCGCTGTGTATTCTGTGGAGCACGTAACTTTGGCCGCCATGCTCAAACGAAACGCTCGCATCTTGTGAAATCTCTTCTTTTACGAGTGCCGCCCAAATCGCCGAACCGAGAGTCGGGTAAATGCCATAGGTATGGCGAATCATCCCTTCTTTGCCTTCAAATAAAAATACGGCGAAAAATAACGCACGGAGTGATTCAAAAAAAAGATAATACTCGATGTAGTGCGAATACAATGCGTCTTTGGAATCGCTCAACCGTCTTTGCCAATACTCCAAAAATTTTTCAGCGACCGCGTTATCTATTCTTCCAGAGTTTATCTGTTCTCTCAGGTGCTCTAAATCGACTCGGTGAAAATCTTTGTAGAGGGCTTTAGATTCCATTACGTCTGCGTAAAATCTCTGCGCTCACCTTGCCAAGCGTTTTACGCGCCATGTAGCTCGACCGCACAAAAGGGCCGACTTCGTAAGCGAGGAAATTACGTTTTTTAATGCTCTCTTCGATGTCGCCAAATTCTTTAACGGTATAAAATTTCTGAACTTCAATCTCATCCGATGAAGGGCGCAGATATTGCCCCACCGAGATAATTTCAACCTCGGCATTTTTCATGTCGTCGATGAGCTCCTCGATCTCATCGCGTGTCTCTCCTAACCCCACCATCAGAGCACACTTGCGGATGAGCTTGGGGTACGCCTTCTTGAGATAACGAAAAAGATCCAACGAGCGGTCATAGTTCGCCTGCGGTCGAATCGCAGGGGAGAGCCTGCGCACGGTTTCTACGTTATGCGCCAAGACAACGGGGCCTGCTTCGGCAATTACCGACAGATGCTCGGCTCGCAAGTGAAAATCGGGAATTAAAAGCTCGACCCTGACACCCATTGCGTTCAACCCTCGCGTGATGCCTGCGAAGTGCGCGGCCAAACCCGCTTCGTCGTCGTCGCGCGTCACCGAAGTGATGACAAGATAATCGTACTTACGCTCGCGTGCCGCGTTCAAGATATCGCTGCGTTCTTTATCGACGAGTGTTGCGAGTGGCAACGGTTTTCCCGTCGCGACGTGACAGAATTTGCAAGCGCGAGTGCAGTGCTTGCCGCCAATCAAGAAAGTTGCGATGCCCAAAGACGAACACTCGTGACGGTTCGGGCAGCGCGACTCTTCACAGACAGTATGGACATTATTATATTTGAGTAAAGGCGACTGTTCTTCGACTGTCCATGGGATGGATTTTTTTGCAACGCTATGGAATTGTTCTTGCGCAGGCGTCATTTTGTCATCGTCTTCGAGAATCTGTATGCAGCCTCGAGTTGATTCGCCATTCCTACACCAGAAAAATTCCATCCTGTAAAATGCACGCCTTCATGCTTAGCTGCGAGGGCTAACACATCGCGGCGCCATTCGCGATGCCCAGGCGCGTATTGAGGAATACCTGGCGTATGTCGATAGACTTTGCTCCACAACGGTTTTGCCCGCGAGCGTAAGATGCGGCACAACGACTCTTCGGCAAGAGACGAGAGGTCGTCGTCTTTGAAGACGTCACTTGCGCCTGAGACCATTGTCTTTGTGAGAAAACGGTCGGCGGGTGAGCGGCCTTTGAAAACATTCGAGGCAAAGATAGTGCCGAGAATGGCTGCGCGTTCTTTTCGCGGCACTAAGAAGCCGTACCCCGCCACAGAAAACTCTTTAGGGTTCCACGCGCTATAGACGACATTGATGGGCGCATACTTCATTTCAACAACACGCTTCGAGAGTTCTTTATCGTGCTCTCTGAAAATATACGCTAAATCTGCCGAGCCGACAGTAAAAATTACCCGGTCGAAACTACCGTAAGGTTTTGCCTTCGAGCTCAAGACAGGCTTTCGTGTCTCGTCTTGGCTAATACGCGAAATTTTGTCTGCAATAAAATTTACGCCCGCTGCTTTGAGTTTCTCTTCGAGAGCCTGCGCCCAAGTAATCAGCCCGCCTTGAAAATTATAAATCCCTTTTTGGAATTTCACATCGCCGAGTTCCTTCTGCCAATACTCTCGGTTTTCTTTGGAGAATTCTTTGAGCGCTAATTTGAGCTTCGCAGCTTGAGAGATTTTTTCAAAAAGCTCCGGATAGAGAGAAGAAAATTCCAAGTCTTCGGCTTCGCTGCCATAAACGCCGCGCGCAAAAGGCGACGCCAGATATTCCGCCGCGCTAATCCCCAAGACGTTACGCGCAGCGTCAAAAAAAGTAATCGTCGGCCACAAAGAAAATTTTTTGCCCATCGCAAGAAACATACGAATTTTCTCTGGAAAGAAAATAAGCGACGTGAGAAAAAGCCCCATGGGACCTGTCGGCGCCTTAACCATGTAACCGTCTTTAAGGATGTAACGCTTCGCGCTACGTTTTTCTTCAAAGAGGAGCTTTTCGCGTAAGCCCAAATCATCGACCATTTGGTTGAAAAGCCCCGTGCGGTCTAAATAAGAATCAGGGCCGGGTTCGAGTAAACAGTTATCGTGCGTTTCGGTTGCAATGTTTCCGCCCACCTTACCCGAATAAAAGATTGAAATCTCACTTTCTGGTAGCTGTTTTTTGAGAAACCAAGCATGGCTCAAACCAGAAACACCGGCGCCAACAATCGCAATGCGTTGCATACGTTTGCTTCGCTTTCTGAAACACACTGACAATTAAAAAGAAAGGCGTGTCAAGGATTCACAAAAAACCAAAAATGGCTTTACAGAAAACTGCCAAAACGGGGGATTAATCATGTTAGCAGCATCCGTTCGTGAAATTGCAATTACTCCCATGGGGTTTGCTGTAATCGTCAAACCCGATATCAAAGATAAAATTATTCCCATCTTCATCGGACCCACCGAAGCGTACGCCATCTCGACAGTCTTGCAAGACGAAGAAATCGATAGGCCGGTCACTGCTGACTTATTACACACCGTCATCAATGCAACAGGCTCGGCGGTTAAGAAAGTTTTTGTCCACGACTTTCGCGGCGGCACCTTCTTTGCAAAGGTCTATATTACAGGAAAATCTTTCCCTACGGGTTTTATGGAGCTGACTGCACGCCCTTCCGATGCGATTGCACTGGCTGTGCGTTTTGCTTCTCCCATCTATGTTTCTGAACACGTCTATGAGCACACGGCGATCGATATCGCCACGCTTCGGAATTCGGGACCAGCGGCCACTTCGCCGGAGACGGATGACGTCGATGATATTCTCACCGCCGATGAGCGCGAAGAATTTTTTGAAGCGATTCTTGAAGAGTTTGGTGAGAAGAAAAAGCCAAAGCAAAGCAAGAAGAAAATAGTTACTCCAACTAAGTACCTCTCGCGGCACGAGGTTTTGCAGCAGATGCTTAAGACTGCTCTGGCTCATGAGAACTACGAAGAGGCCGCGAAGCTGCGTGATCAGCTCCGTCTCGAGCCATTGACGTAATAACTATTACACGCGCCTGCTCGAAGCAAATGTAATAACTATTACAAATCCACTAATTTGAATTTTTTTTGCAAAATTTGCACTTTTTTTCCAAAAAGTGAGAAAAAAACACGGTTTCTGGGTATTTAATATATAGAGGGGGAGTAATCCCACAGAGGGGATATAGACCCAAGGAGACCTATGAAAAAAACTTTGATTACAAGTATCAGTCTGCCGGCAGCGCAGGCGGCGCTGTGGCGGAGCAGCAAGCGCGATATAATGCAGTTTGCGGAGCGTTATCTGAATATCCAGATGCGAAAACAAGTCCGCCGCGAAGTCACCCGCCGCTACAACCGCCGGCCCGGCCAAAAGTTTGTAATAACTACCACACGTTTCAGTCCGGCCGAATACGACACCTTCCATTATTTGGCCGCCGCACTTCGCGTGAGCGTTTCTTCGCTCATTTATGGACTGATCAAGCTCTGGGAAAAGCCCTCGCGACGCGCCATGAACCGCTTTTTCGAGAGTAACTATTACCATGTCGTGGAAACATGGGATTCGGCGGCGGGAATAGTTGAGGAGTATTTGACGTTCTGGAGGCTACCTGGCCCTGATAGGGATGATACACCACCGTGGGAAGAGTTCATGGAAAGCATTACGCAGGCTCGGGTGTAATAGTTATTACAAAGAGAGGCTCTTAAGAACGAATCCAAGAAGCAAGACCAAAAAACAGTTTCTCCTTGACGAGTTGTGCGCCGCACAAAACATGACTCATCAAATCTAAAGGAGAACAAACATGGAAGAACAAATTCAACAAATAGTTAACTTTGCCATTGGCACGGTTAAGGGCTTAGGCGACGCAGCAAAGAACACAATTTCTAACCTCGAAGCCGAAGTAAAGAACTTGGTCGACAAGGGCGCTGCGGCGAGCGACGAGCGCGCTCAAAAAATCCGTACAAACGCAACCGACCTTGTGAACCGTGTGACATCGATTGTAAACACAGCTGTGAACAATTTGAACGATGTTACAGGCCAAGCACAAAAAATGGTTCAGGACGCGATTGCGAAAGTACGTCCTGAAAACAAAACAGAAAGCAAATAGTTAGTCGCTTCTCTTTATCCAGCCGGGCTTGTGCCCGGTTTTTTTATGCCCTAAGCAATGCTCGCTTCCTCCACAAAAAATAAACGGGCGGATAGACCAATAACTCCAAGACAAAGCTTGTGAAAAGACCGCCAACCAAAGGCGCGGCGATTGCTTTCATTACATCGGAGCCAGTCGCCGTTGAAAACATAATAGGCAGGAGGCCGCAAAATCCCGCAAGAACCGTCATCATCTTTGGGCGCAGCCTGTGCACTGCGCCGATAAAAATTGCTTCTTTCAGATCTCGCTCGTTGTGGATCTTCTTTTGACGGGCATAGTATTCGATATCTAAATACAGGAGCATGAAGACCCCAGTCTCTGCATCTAGGCCCAAAAGTGCAATCATTCCCACCCAAACCGCAATCGACATCGGAATACCCATCGCCCAAAGGAGCAGAAAAGCACCGATGAGCGAAAACGGCACCGCAAGCATGACGATACTCGTCTTAACCCACGACCCAGTATTCATGCGCAACAAGAAAAGAATAATCAGAAGGGTTATGGGAATTACAATCTTGAGCCGATCATGCACTCGCAGAATGCTTTCATATTGACCACTCAACGTTACCGACGTCCCTTCGGGCAAGGGTTTGAGTTTTTCAAGCGTCGCATGGATTCTATCGGCGAGGTCTGTGAGGTCTTGCGTGTCCGTGTCGATGTAGACATACCCCGTGAGAAATCCGTTTTCGTTGCGCAGCATGCCTGCTTCTGTTTTGATCGACACTTGAGCAATCGCACTCAGTGGTATTTGCCCCCCACCCGGAATAGAGAGCGGTGCGCGTGCGAGTTTCTCGACAGAGTTACGCCAGTCAGCGCTGTAACGCACAATCACGCCATATCTCTCGCGGCCTTCGATTGTTTGCGTAATGACTTCGCCACCGAGAGCTGTGCGTGCAAAGAGTTGCACGTCGTCTATCGAAAGTCCATAGCGAGCAACATCACGGCGTCGCGGTTCAATGTCGATATAATACCCGGTCGCGAGGCGTTCCACCGTTGCGCTACGCACTCCCGCAAGCGGCCGCACAAGGTCTGCGGCTTTGACGGCAACTCGGTCAATCGCCTTCGCATTGGGTGCGTGGATCTTTAGCCCCAAAGGCGTGCGGATTCCCGTCGCAAGCATATCGACACGCGCGCGGATAGGCATGGTGAATGCATTTGTCAAACCCGGTATCTTCAACGAACGATCGAGTTTCTCAATCAGCTCTTGCGGCGTCTTCACAGTCCATTCGGAACGAGGTTTCAAAAGAATATTTGTTTCAAACATCGAAAGCGGTGCAGAGTCAGTCGCTGTTTCGGCACGCCCTGCTTTTCCAAAAACGCGCTCAACCTCGGGATGTGACGCGATAATCTTGTCGGTCAATTGCAGAAGGCGCGACGACTCGCTCGCAGAAATCCCAGGCGCAGTAGTCGGCATATAGAGCAGCGACTCCTCGTAGAGTGCGGGAAAGAATTGCGAACCTAAAACAAAATAGAGAGGCACAAGAGACGCCGTGAGGAGAGCAGCTGCACCGATGATTCGTTTCGGGTTCTCGAGTGTAAATCGACACATCGGGCCATAGAAGCGGATGAGCCGCTTACTAATCGGGTGATTTTCTTCTGCGTGGTATTTTCCAACCGCAAGGGTATTTGCAATCTTTGTGGCAATGCTATTTTTGAAACGAAAGGGTTCCATGCGTGTAAAGAGCATGCGCATTGCGGGATCTAAAGTGATTGCAAGAAGTGCTGCGACAGCCATCGCCAAATTCTTTGAGTAGGCAAGCGGTTTGAAAAGCCTGCCTTCTTCATCGATCAGAGTAAAAATCGGTAAGAATGCCACCGCGATCACAAGAAGTGAGAAGAAAACAGACGGCCCGACTTCTAAGAGAGCGTCCAGCCGCACCTTATGGTAGTCTTCTTTCATCCCCTTGCGTTGCCACTCTTCGAGTTTCTTATACGCGTTTTCTACCTCGACAATCGCCCCATCGACCAAGACGCCGATTGAGATGGCAATCCCCGCAAGTGACATGATATTTGAACTCACGCCAAAAAGATTGAGCGGTATAAAAGAAATCAAAACAGCAATAGGGATTGTGAGTATCGGGATAATTGCCGAAGGGAAGTGGCCAAGAAAAACGATGATGACAAGGGCGACGATCAACATCTCTTCGATGAGCTTCGTCTTGAGGTTCGAGATACTATGGTCGATGAGTTCAGAGCGATCATAAACCGGGATTATCTCAACCCCTTCAGGGAGAAATTTTCTGATCTCTTCTATTTTCTCTTTCACACGGTGGATGACAAGGTTCGCATTCTCTCCCTGCCGCATCACGACAATTCCCGACACGGCGTCGCCTTCGCCCATGAAGTCGGTCACACCGC
The DNA here is from genome assembly GCA_963205035.1 of Spirochaetota bacterium. Classification (GTDB taxonomy): domain Bacteria; phylum Spirochaetota; class Leptospiria; order Turneriellales; family Turneriellaceae; genus Turneriella. Next base: position 3,120 of record CAUJII010000233.1, on the reverse strand, counting down.
GCCGTAACGCCGGCACCTCTGTTACTGTCGCAACAGAATGGAGCGTCACTGCATTCCCGGCGGAGTCGCTACCGATGCCAATCGCTGCGATATCTTCTTTAGAAGAGATTAACCCCTGACTACGGATCATGTATTCTGCGCCGCCAATTTCTAAGAGCCGCGCACCTGCCTGTGCATTACTCGATCGCACTTTCTCAACGACAGTTTGTAGACTAATTCCCGAAGCGCGAAGCCGTGAAGGATCGAGCGTAATTTGATATTGCTTTTCAAAACCTCCGACGCTCGCAACCTCTGCGACACCCGGCACCGAAAGGAGTTGATAGCGCAGAGTGAAATCTTGCAACGCGCGCAATCTTTCGAGATTGTGCTTTCCTGGCTTATCTCTAACGACGTATTGATATACCCAACCCAAACCCGTCGCGTCAGGGCCGATTTCAAGCTTTGCATCGCTGGGAATGATTTCTCTCAAACGGCTCATGTATTCTGTGATACGTGCACGCGCCCAATAGAGATCCGTTGAGTCGTCGAAGATGACATAGATAAATGCGGTTCCGAAGTCTGTAATCGCACGGATGTTTTTTACCTTGGGAGCTCCCATGAGCGTGCGCACGATGGGCGTGGTGACTTGATTCTCTACAATGTCAGGGCTTCTGTCCCAACGCGAATAGATAATGACTTGCGTTTCTGAAAGATCGGGCAAAGCATCGAGGTTGATTGTCTTTGTTGCATACCACGCACCAATGAGAGTGACAAGCGTTAAGAACAACACGAGTGCGCGGTTGGTTGCCGAAAAAGTAATAATCTTCTTGATCATAAATTTCCCTTGCACGCCTCTATGTTCTCAGTGCGCATGTCCTTCGCTGTGCGCGGTCGCACCGCCGAAGCGCAACTTCGCTTCAGAATCGAGCAAGAACGTCGAAGACGTGACGACTTCTTCTTTATCTGTCACACCCGTCACAAGCGCATACTCATCGTTTCCGCCAACGACGCGCACGACACGCGGCACAAATTCGGTCGGTGTAGTTTTTATAAATACCACTTGTTTCTCACCGGTATCGAACACAGCAGAGCGTTCAATACTCACGCCTTGCCCCGCCTGGATTTTTATCTCTGCCCCGAGAGCCATCTGCGGTGTTAGCCCGCCCGGCCCTTGAACAAGCGCACGCGCCGAAAGGCTACGGTTCTTCGCATCGACCAACTTACCAACCCCTGTGATTGTTCCCGACCAACTCTTTCCGGGATAAGCCACAGCCGTCACGGTGACCCGGAGCCCCTTCTTGACGTACGCTAAATCCGCCTCGGAAAGCCGTAGCGTTACGAGAGTCTTTCCCGCTCCGTACCCCGTGATGAGCCGCGACGCCGCTTTTTCAGAATTCGCATACTGCCCGATTTCGTCTCGCCCTAAACCCAACTGCTGCAATCTCAAAACCGCGCTTTGCGTTAGCCCCGCCCCCGAACCGACAGTGCCTTCGAGAGACTTTGCCGCTTGCGCAAGCTGCCGATATTCGATAATCGCCGCGTACATGTCGGGCTCATACGCGACCTCGCCAGAAAGTTTCAGCATCATCGAAAGCTTGCGCTTTTGAGGTCGCGAAGTTTTCAGGCCAATCAACTTTTGTTCGTTGTCTTCGATGTGAAGCGTCTGCGACTCTTGCGATTTGATTTGGTCTTCAGTGCCGTGTTCTGCGTGGGAATGATGCTCGTCTGCATGCGTTTCTTTCGAGCTTGTGGTAGCTTTCTCTTTCACCAAATCCATGCCACAGATGGGGCATTTGCCCGCATGGTCTGTGCGGTAGTCGGTGTGCATGGGGCAATACCACACCTCTTTCTGTACCGGCGGCTTGGAGCACGACACTGCAACAAAAGCAAACAACGTAAAAAAAAGAAATCCTCGCAACTGTGTATATCTATTCCATCTCATGGGACGTCTCCTTGGGTTGTTAAGTATTCAAAACGATTGAGCGCACTGTGCACTTCGCGCAATTCTTTCAGTCGTTCTTCGCCAGCAGTGATATACATTCGGTATGCGATGAGTGCCTCTGCAGCGCTCCCCCCCGCGAGGTTGACATTCGTCAAATGCGAGCGATGCGCCGACGCATGTGCCGGCAAGATGTGCTTTGAAAAATTCTCAATCGATAGAATGAGCGCCTTAATCTTCGCCTCTTCCACCGCAATTTCGAGGTTAAGTTTTCGCCCGCTCTCTTCGAGCATAGCTTCCGCTGCTCTGAGTCTATGCTCCTGCGCATCAATCGCATGTTTATCTTTGAGTGGATAGAAAAGCGGTAGCGGCGTCGATGCCGAGACCGAGACCATATCCTCGGGAACACCCATGCCGGGTACGCTCCGCCTAAACATGTAAGACGCCGAGAGTTTCACTTCTGGAAAAAGCGTCGAGCGAGAAAGAGAGAGCATCGCTTGTTCGCGTTCGACTTCGATTGCCGCCTTTTTGTAAAGGAGGGTCTTCTTAATATCGTAACCGCCTGGAGCTGTGCGATTAAATTCAATATGCGCCCAATGTTCGGTTAGACTCGCCGCGCCGTCGCGTGCAAGGCTTTGACCGCAAAGCGCTTCGAGCTCCAACCACGCTTTTTCTAACTCGAAATTATTTTGTGTAATGTCGTTTTCAGAACTCGCTAAAGACGCCTGTGCTTCGAGAATTTGCCCAGCGACGTTGCGTGCGTCTCTGCGCGGCACGGCGAGCACCTTGAGCGTCGCTGTGATGAGCTTCTTCGCATCTCGTAAATTTTTTGCACGCGCCTCGCGGAACTGAATGTCGTTCAGCTTCTCTCTCACTCCATAGACAAGCGCCGCCCTTTGGATCGAAAGCTCCACGGCACTTTTCTCGGCACCTGCCTTAGCTGCGCTCTTTCGGTAATGACTTTCCCACGGCAGAGCCAAAGCCTGCGTGATGCCGACGCTGAAATTCGACATCGTGTCGCGGTTTAGCGCCGGGAACGTGTTTACAGGTACACTCATGAGGCCCACCATGAGCTCCGGGTTTTCTTTGAAAGTGCTCTCTTTTTGATAATCGCTCGAAGCGGCTGCCGAAAGCGAGCGTGCGGCTGATAGCTCGCTGTTGTGTTTCAGCGCGAGCTCGACATAAAACTCGCTGCTCTCGGC
>CAUJII010000232.1 GCA_963205035.1 Spirochaetota bacterium | reverse complement strand
ATACCATGGTTTTTCGCATCTATAAAGAAGGCGGATTTCCCGTCAAACGCATAACTATTGACTAATTGGCTCAAGAGAATAACCTACCCCATTATGGAAGTCAGACGCACCTTTTACGATCTATTCAAAAATGCCGCACATGCGAAAGGCAGCGTAGAAAGTTTTTTTACCCGACAGAAAGACGGCTCAATCAGAGGTCGAACATTCCAACAGATTTTCGACCTCGTTTGCAGCCTCGCTGCGGGGTTCTGCAAAAACGGCATCCAAAAAGGCGACCGGATAGCCCTTCTCTGCGATAGCTCCGCGCAGTGGATTATCGCCGACGCTGCAATCATCGCAGCAGACGCAGTCAGCGTGCCCCGAGGCACCGATGTGACAGACGAGGATATTCTTTTTATTTTGGGGCATAGCGAAAGCCGGTGGGCGATTGTACAACGCGATAAAGACCGGAAGCGGCTTTCGAGCTTAAAAGAAAAACTCCCAAAACTCGAGAAAATTCTTGTATTGGAAAACGAAGACGCGCACCTCGCAACAGGCGATTCGTCGGTCGGCGAACTCATCGAACGAGGGAAAGCTTTACTTAAAGAAGATAAAGACCTCGTCGATAGAATCTCGCGTGGAGCAGATCCAAACGCGATGGCGACAATCATCTATACGAGCGGTACGACGGGGTCTCCCAAAGGCGTGATGCTTGGCCAAAGCGGATGGCTGAACGCACTCGAACGAGCGCTTGCAATGGATGTGATTGTCGAAAGCGATACCGCTCTCTCGCTTCTGCCGCCCTGGCATGCGTTTGAACGCGCCGTTGAATATGGCGTCGTGATGGTGAAATGCCCTTTTATGATTTCGACTGTGGCGACGTTGCGCCAAGATCTTGTGGATTTTCGCCCGACAAGTTTTCCGTCTGTGCCGCGTATTTGGGAAGCCCTCTACAATGGCATCATGCAGAAGGTCGAAAAAGAGACGCCTGCGAAACGCGCTATCTTTCAATTTTTCTTGAACGTCGGCGCAGAGTGGGCTCGCAACGAAGCTATCCTCAAGGGCTATGATTTACAAATCACCCCGAAACCTTGGTTTGAAGATACGCTCGATAAGGCCGCTGCCGGCGCAAAGCTCGCAGCGCTCTTGCCGCTCAAGCTCGCATCGAAGCCCATCTTTGCTCCCATCCATGCGGCGTTGGGCGGCAGGCTCACGAAATCGGCTTCGGGCGGTTCGGCACTCCCACAAGTCGTCGACCGTTTCTTGAGCGCAATCGGCATTTTGGTTTTAGAAGGTTATGGAATGACGGAGACATCGGCGCTCATCAGTCTCAGAGACAAAGACCGTCCTGTCTCTGGCACCGTCGGAAAACCTTTTCCGGGCTACCGCATCAAACTCAAAAATGAAAAAAACGAGAGCGTTCCCATTTACCCGGGCGCAAAAGGCACGCTGTGGGTAAGCTCTGATCAACTTCTTTTGGGATATTACAAGCGAGACGATCTAAACTCCGTTGTCTTTGACTCAGAAGGCTTCTTCGATACCGGCGACATCATGGTGATGACTTCGGGAGGAGAAATTATGTTCGCGGGTCGCAGCAAAGAAACCATCGCTCTCGCCGGCGGAGAAAATATCGAACCCGTGCCGATTGAAGACAAACTATTGGCGTCTCCCTTCATCGATCAAGTCATGGTGGTCGGAGACGATAAAAAAACTCTCGGCGCGCTTCTTGTGCCGCATTTTGAAAAGGTGCGCATAGAGACGGGGCTTACAGATATTCACCCCAAAGAATGGAACACAAACGAGAAAATCCGCGAAATCTTTCGGCGTGAAATTCAAAACCGCGTCTCTCAAAAGACAGGGTTCAAGAGCTTTGAAACCATACCCAAGAACTTCTTCTACATCGTGCCGCACGAATTTACTGTAGGCAAGGAGCTCACGCAAACGTACAAGTTACGCCGTAGTGTAATCAAAGAACAATTCGCGGCACAAATTGAGAAAATGTACTCATAGACTGAGTTTAGGCGGGAACTCGACCGAGGTTTAATCGCCGGCGACGGACACTCCTGTAAATTGAAAGAGCGCATCTAAAATTCGTTGCGGAACATGCGGGTAGCGCGCCGAAAAATTTTGTTTTTCTTCTTCGTTATACTCGTGAAATTCTTTTCGCCAAAAATATCCGTCGCGTAGTGCATTGAACGAATTCCAGTTTTTCTTGAAGCACTCCGCTTCGTCTTCTAAAAACCAAGCCTGCCCTGCGGGGATTAATCCCACAGACACAAAATCTGGCAAGAGAGTCTGAATGCCTTTGACGATGCCCCCTAATCTGCCTCGGCTCGAATAGCCTGCAATGTGCGGAGTAGAAAACAACGCAAGCGAAAGATCTTTTTCATGCGGCGGCTCGTCGGGATAAACATCTTGAGCCAAAAGCTGCACGGATGGATGTGCATGTAGCGAATGGTAGAACTCTCTTTGCCAGAGTGGACCGCGCGCTGCTTGAATGACGCGGAGTTTTTTTTTCACCGCAGAAAAATACTCTGCGTCGAGCATGCTTTCCGTTGCAAAGTCCCCCTGTCTCGAAAGCGAAGTGTGGAATGTCACAACGTCACACTGGAGCACCGCTTCGAGGGAGCCTTTGTCCTCGCGGAAAGGATCGAAAAATTTGGTTCTTACTCCCACCGAATTAAGAAAAGTTAGAAGCCTCTGACCGATATGCCCACACCCGACAACGCCCAAAGACTCTCGTTCAAAATCAAAGCGGCCTGCGCAGAGAGCTTGAACGACATAATCAAAAACTGCCTGCGCATTGGCGCCCTCGCCCGAGACAAACCGAATTTTTCTTCGAGTAAGGCCCGAGATGTCCACGTTATCGATGCCGGTTGAAACCAAAGCCGCCAACCGGAGACGCGGCAGAGTGTCTAAAATCTTTTCGTCTATGCGAAAATTGGCACGAAAAAAAATCGCTTCTGCGTCGGGAAATTTTTTTAGAATATCGAGTGCTTCTTCTCGCTGCGTCGCGATGCGCTCGATAATAAATCCTCTGCTTTCGAGTTCCTGAAAAAAAAGATTGGGTATGCCTTCCTGAAAAAGAACGCGCATCGCTTATTTGAGAAGCGCGCTAATTTTCCCCTCACGCATCTCGAAAATGGAAGTCGCGTCGGAAGCGAGTTTGCTGTCATGCGTCACGAGAAGAATACCCTTGCCGCGCTCGTGTTCTTCGCGAAGAAGCCTCTTCACACGCAAGACAGAATCGGGGTCTAAGTCGCCAGAAGGTTCATCGGCCAAGATGAATGGCGCATCTTTAATGAGCGCACGCGCAATCGCCGTCTTCTGAAGCTGCCCACCGGAAAGACGCGTTGGGTAAGCGCTCAATAAATCGGCAATGTCGAGTCTTTCTGTGAGATATGAAAGTCGACTCGCATAGCGCTCGTCCATGCCGCCGTGCGATGCGACAAACGCAAAGCGCAAATTCTCTTCCACTGTAAAGCGTCCGAGCATTTCTGAAAACTGAAAAATGATACCGAAATATTTGCCGCGAATTTTCGCTTGCCTTGCGCGCCGCGCACGGCTGATTTTATAGCGGTCGACAAAGATATCTCCCTTGCTCACTGCGATGAGTCCCGCGATTCCTGTGATGAGCGTGCTCTTGCCGCTGCCCGAGGGGCCGACAATCGCGACATAGTCGTTCGAGTTGATGTCTAAGGTCACGCCTTGCAAGGCGCGCACGGCTTGCGCCGACGAGTGCTCAAATGGCGAGCTCTGCACATAATCGATGTGGACGTCTAAAATCCGAATCATATTTTGCCTTCTTTATTATGTCGCATTACGGAGTCAACGAGATTCGATTTTTCAAACCAGCGTCTCTATATTGTCGATGACGCCGCTGACAAATTCAGAGCACTTCACCTCGCGCGCTCCGGCTATCGAACGCACCATGTCGTACGTTACATTTTTTTGCGCATACGTTTTTTC
>CAUJII010000231.1 GCA_963205035.1 Spirochaetota bacterium | reverse complement strand
TCTGAAGGGTCAAAGACTCGGTTGTCTTTTGCAATATATTGAGCCAACTGAGGTTGGTAACTATCTAAAAAAGAATATGTTCTGAGTTTGAATTGAGTAGCCATTTTACATCCTATTTGTTTTATTAAAGAAGATTGGTTTTTCAAGCTTCTTGTGAAATTGTATAAATCAACTAAAAACCGTCCATAAGGTTGTAAACAACAAAATAGAAAACTGTTTAGAGTAAAGGGCATTTTTTTGAGTTCAGGCTTAGACCTCGCGTGAGCGAGTTCTAAGCCTGAACTCTTTTTGTGATGGGCAAAGTGTGCCCTCCGGGATTTCAGTCACTCATCCGATGTCAGAAAAGCTGCCGTATGAACTGAACAAAAAGAGCATCAAGTACTACGTCCGAAATTATATCCTTTCAAAAAAAGAGAGCTTCTTGCGCAAGAAAATCCTCGATTTCCCTGCGGGAAACGGCATCACATCACGCATTATCCGGGAAAATGGCGGTATCCCGGTGGCATTAGATCTATTTCCAGGAAATTTTGATATCCCCGGCATTAAGTGCCGCAAAGCCGACATTTCAAAGGGCCTGCCCCTAAAACCCCGCTCTGTGGATCATGCTATTTGCCAGGAAGGGATAGAACATTTTGCCGACCAACTGGGCGCGCTCAAAGAATTAAACCGCGTGATGAAGCCCAAAGGCACGCTGCTTATCACAGCGCCGAATTATTCCAACCTGAAATCACGGTTCAGTTATCTGGTGAATGAGAGCGAAAACTACAACCGGCAAATGCCACCGAATGAGATCGATAGCATCTGGCTTTCTGAGAGTAAAAAAGGCGAATTATATTTTGGTCACATTTTTCTGATCGGTTTTTTTCGCCTGCGCGTGCTTGCAAAACTGGCTGGATTTAAACTGATTAGAATACATAAGACACGAACGAAGACTTCGTCGGTTCTGCTTTTTATCCTTCTCTATCCGCTGATTGCCTTATTTTCATGGCTGAACTATCGCAAAAATTTAAGCGCGGCAAAAAAAATCCTCTGCCGCTCTATCGCTCTACAAAGACCTGTTTCGTTATTCGATTAGTCCTACAATTCTCCTCGACAGCCACCTGATGTTGGAATTTGTCAAAGAGAATGAGCACGATGAAGTCGCAAAATCCCTTTCTGGCGTTTTTTCTGGGAAGTTCGTAAGTTAGACAGAATGCACGGTTTTTTGGCTACACCCTGTGGGCTTTGTGTACATTAACACCATGAAGAAGGCGCTATTTATCTGTTTCTTGCCCGCTCTCGTTTTTGCGTTTGGCGACGCCGTCGTCAAATTCCGCAAAGAGCCCGGCAAAGTGCAATTCTTAGTCCAAAACGGGTTTGGTGTGCAGCGCGACGGCAAACATACGCTGACTTTCACCGATGCTTTGACGGGTAAGGTGCTGAAAACGGTGCATTCATTTCACGGCAGTGTAGCGCGCGAAGACAAAAAATATTTTAATCGTCTCGATGCGGTGGAGCTACCCCGAAATTCGGGCTCTGTGCGCGTGAAAGGGCGTATTTTCTATTGTAGCTTTGCGCAAAAGTATTGCTCGGTACAGCGCATCGACCAGACTCTTTAGATTTCTATCTTAGCGGCGAGATCTCCAATTTTGGGATGCGCTTTTTCTTGCACAAAAATTTCCAGAAGCTTGCCGTCTTGGGGTGCTTCGAGTGAAAACGCCGCCTTGTCGGTCACGAGTTCGCAGAGTTCGGCGCCTGCGCGAAAACTTTCACCCGGTTTGACATTCCACTGGACGAGTTCAATCCCATCGTTACCGCCGATGTCGGGAATTTTGAGTTCTAATGTCTGCGCCATGGGAGAGAGACCCACGCTGCGACCGTGCGTAAATCACAAAGCTATTTCGTAATTCCTAAATACCACGCGCACGCTTCTTCGGTGCCTGCGATGAGCCCCCAAGTCTCGGTTTTTTCTTTATTAAATTCGATCGTGTCGTTATTCCCGTCTCTCAGAGTCAACCCTGCCGCTGCTATAAGCGCTGCCCCGCCGGCTAAATCCCATTCGTTTTTTGGACGGACGGATACGACGAGATCAACCGTGCCGTCTGCGCAGAGCGCCAACTTGTAGGCAATCGAACCCACAATCGAATTTTTCAAATTTGCGTAGTGTGGTTTCAAATGTTCCAGGTCGCCCTTTTTGAACTCGGTGCGCGAAATGGCAAGGTGCGGCGGAGTTTTATTAGGTCTCGCTTTCCTTTCAAAGCGTGCCCCGTTTAGAAACAAACCCAACGCTGGGCCGCCGCTTAGCAGGTAATTTTGAGCCGGATTCAAAACAAACCCTAACACAGGTTTTTTATTTTCGACAAGCCCCACAGAGACTGCAAACTCCGGTACGCCGTGGATAAAATCGCGCGTTCCATCGATGGGATCGATCACCCACACACGCTTTGCGCTACGCCGTTTTTTTTCGCGCATAGCCCGCTCTTCTTCGCTGTCGGCTTCTTCGCTCAAGATGCTGTCTTGAGCGTAAAAATTTTTTAGAGCCGTTAAGAGAATGTGGTTCGCCGCAAAGTCTGCTTCGGTGACGGGGTTTTCTGCGTCTTTGTGCGCAACGGTGAAATCGCGCTCTCGAAAAAATTTAAGAACGGCGTTGCCCGCTTCTTGGACGACAGGCAACAACTTTTCGTGCTCTTCAAAATACGGCGTATTGATTTTTGTTACCCCACTCTATTCGAGCTCCAACGCTGGGTTGAAGAGGTGCGTCTTGTCGAAAGCATTTTTGATGCGCGATTGTATGTCGAAGTACTCAGCGGGTAAGACTTGTTTCGCAACGCTCTTCTTGAGCCGACCCAACCCATGCTCACCCGACATCGCACCCCCCAGCCGCGTGACTTCGTGCGCTAAAGTGTGCATGAGTTCCAGAACGACCGGCAGACGCTCTTTATTCTCGAGGAGATAGTTCACATGCAAGTTGCCATCACCCGCATGTCCCCAAATTGCAGTCGCGACATTTTTTTCAAAGGCGCATTTACGCGCATACTCCATCGCATGCGAGAGAGTCGAGAGCGGCACCGCGACATCTTCGCCCAAGCGAAAAGGAAATTCTTTTTTAAGCTCGACCGAGACGGCTTTGCGTTTTGCCCAGAGCCCCAACCGTGCAGAGTTATTGCGCGCAAACGCGAAGTCGAGAGCACCCGACACGCTCTCCAGACGCGAGAGCGAGAGCGTAACCTCATCTTCGGTGCCGTCGAATTCTATCATAAGGAGTGCGCCACCTTCGGGGCATGCGGGGGTGAAATCGACAAGCCGTGCGCTTTTGGCATCGAGAATTTCAATGCACTTGGGTTCCAAGCCTGTCTCTCTGAGCGCAAAAATAAAATCTGTGGCACCTCTTTCTGTGGCAAACGAAGCGACGATGAGCGCTGTCTCTTCGCTCTTATTCACGAGACGTAGCTCGGCTTCGAGGATAATTCCCAGACGCCCTTCGCTGCCGCACAAGATGTCGGGCAGAGAAAAACCCATCGACGTTTTTTGCGGCAGAGAACCTGCACGCACGACACTACCGTCTGCGGCGGCAAAGCGCAGCGCGGCCAAATTTCTGCGCGTCGTGCCATATTTAAGAGAAGAAGGACCGGCGGCATTCGTCGCAATGCTGCCCCCCACGGTGCATAAAGCCGAAGATGACGGATCAACCGCGTATTGCAAAGTGCTCTCATCGAGTGCGCGGTAGATATCCGCTAAGAGAACGCCGCACTCGGCTCGCACGAACCGGTTTTTGAGATCGACATCGAGAATTTGGTTTAGGCCTGTCAAGTCGAGGACGATACCCCTTTGCGGCACGCACGCGCCCGAGAGGCCACTCCCCCCGCCGCGCAGCGTGAGAGAGAAAGCGTCCTTGTGGGCAGGAAATTTTTCTCGCAAGTTTTGGACTTCTTTGATAATTGCCACGACCTCTTCGCTCGACTTCGGCCGCAGCACTAAACCGGCCTCCCCTTGCAGGAAGGTTTCGTCGCGCAAGAAATCCGTAAAATTTTCGTTTCTCTCTGGATAGAGCGCGCCATATGACCCAACGATCGCGGCCAGGCTGTCATAAGCATTCGGTATTTGGTTCGAGTCTAACGCTCTGCCCTGATTCATATTGTCAACTTGTGGCGTTTAGTGGATGCGCAAAGTAAAAGATGCGTTTCGTAAATTTGCTTCTTCTTTCCTGCGCTTCACTATTTTTTCTGCACTGTCTTTCTATCGACAAGAAAATTGCCGACGCGGGCTGCTTTCCGCAAAAAAAAGACGCGGCAGAGATTTCCGTGGGGTACAGTGTGCCCGCTGAGCCGCATCGCATTTTAGGCGAGATCACAATTCAGTACGGCGCGGGATATGAGCGCGCTCAAATTCTCGATAGATTGCGTCGCGAAGCGGCGCAATGCGGCGCAGACGGCATTCTGCTCGGTTCGTTTTCTCATGTCGACAATACGTGGAAATGGACAGACCAAGCGCGAAAAGATTCTTTCAATGCGCCGAGTTATCGTCTAACGGTGACGTTATACCGTTTTGAGAATTAACCGCGCTGATTTTTTTTAGCGTCTTGCCATTTTAATTCCCATTCATCGAGCGGGATTTTTTCATGGCGATCCAATTTTTCGCGCAGCTCAGACTCCATATACCTAAAGCGCGCATCGAATTTGCGGCAGGCATATCTCAACGCCGCTTCGGGGTCTAATTTCAAGTGGCGCGCGTATTGTGCGAGAGCAAATAAGAGGTCACCCAACTCTTCTTGCGCACGCTCCTGGTTTTGAGTCAAAGCCTCTTCGAGTTCTGTTGTTTCCTCTGAGATTTTCTCGCGCATCATCGCTCGCCCCTCCGCAGAAGACGGCCAATCGAAACCTGCACGCGACGCTTTTTCACCCAGTCGCGCTGCACGCTGCAATGCCGGTAAAGCTGTGGGAATTCCATCGATGTAAGAGGGAGCATCTGTCTTCTCGCTGCGCTCGCTCTTTTTGATTTCCTCCCAAGTCTTGAGGACAGCGTCGGATGTTTTTGCATCCCCCGCAGCATAAACATGCGGATGGCGGCGCACGAGTTTTTGCGCGATCGTACGGGCAACGTCGTCAAACGTGAATTCGTGCCGCTCGCTCGCCAACTGCGCATGGAGCACGACTTGAAAGAGGACATCCCCCAACTCTTCTTTGAAGTCGTCGGTTCGGTTTTCTAAATCTTTTTGCTCGATGACTTCGACGAGTTCGTTGGCTTCTTCAATAAGGTTGGATGCCAAGCTCGCATGCGTCTGTTCGAGATCCCACGGACAGCCGCCTTTGGGGTCGCGTAGGTCTTTCGCTATTTGAAGTAAATCCGCTAATGCGTTATTCGAGTGAGGAGGAATTTTCATTCATTAAGGCACAACCCTTTCAGGGTTGTGCCTATTCGTGTTACTTAGGTTCGATTTTGAAAGTCACCCCACGGTTCTGCTCAACAGAGAGATTAGGGTTATTTTCGTTTGCTTTTGCTCCACGGTATGCAAGTTTGTTTTTTGGAAAACCGTTCTTAGCAAAAAAATCGTACACAGCTTTTGCGCGGCGTGTAGAAAGAGCACTGCCTGAAGCGTAGCCTGGGCTTGTGCTGCCGGGTGAAACATGGCCCGTAATGCGCAGGACATGACCTTCTGGAATCGCGCCTTCGACAGATTT
>CAUJII010000230.1 GCA_963205035.1 Spirochaetota bacterium | reverse complement strand
AATCGCTTGCCCTTTGAGGCCCGCGCTTTCGAGAATCGCCAAGCTTTCCGAGAACTGCGTGAGCCGGCCTTCGTCACTCGCGATTTCCTGAAACTCTTTGGTGAAATAAATTCCAATCTTGTATGCGCTGTCGACAGTGAGGCGTTGGATCGCCACACCCGGCGCAGCACTCTGCAATATATCAAGAATACCGGGCAAATGGGTGCGCACGCCTTCTCTTATTTTTTCTCTTTCACCAAAAGCAAGACGCGGAAATAAAAATTCAATTGTCGGCAGATTTGCCGTCATCGCCTCTCGGCGTGGGTTGGCGCTCGCGCTATTCGCGTTTTGACTTTCGGTAAACGGAATCCCCTTGGCGCGCAAGATGTTGCGCAACGCTTCGTCGCTCGGAAGCGAGCCGTCGCTTTGTGGGAATTCACTACGATAACTTTCCAAATCTCGCGTTTGAGCCTTTTTGCGCTCCGCATTACGCGGTCTCAAATCAATATCGGTAAAGTAGAAAAAGAAAATAGCCATGAAGAGAAGCAGACTGGAAATTGTTAGTTTCTGGAGCGACACGGCAGCTTAGATTACTCCAACGCTAAGAGCATCTTCTCCATGAGCGTTGCGCGTGCGGCGGGTGCCGTGATAATCTCAAAAGGATAACCCATCGAGAAGACGCGGTAAGTACCCGTGAAGAATAGCACGGCGCAGCGTGAAGAAAGGTTGTACTCTTGCACGCATGCCGAGCTGTTGACCGGCGTGTAATAGTCGGGGAAAAGATTTTGGTATGCCCCCGTGAGCCCGTCGCTCAGAGTCAGAGCGGGCGCCCCGGTCAAAACTCCCGTCGCAGCTTTAATCGACGAAGTGCCTGCGTCGTCGCCGACATAACGCGTATGCAAAAAGTTCTCTAAAAAAGGCACGTCGTTTGCGTGCTTGTTCCCCACAGTTTGCGACGCTAAGTCCCACCCAATTTCAGAACCCGTGACGATGAGTCTCCCGCCGCCTGAAAGATAGGTTTCGATACGTTGCTGCTCCGCGTAACTCACCGTTTCATCCGACCAGCTCTCGCGGCCGACATACCAAATTACCGCGTCAAAGTCTGCGAGGTTGACATGTCCCCGCGTCACGGCTTCATTCGCACTGCTTGCGACAGACCACGGGCGAGTACTATCGACAATTGCTTGGAGATACGAGGGGGTGTAATTGAACGTATTACCGCGCTCGACTTGCGGTCCTACGGCGCGCTTGTCATAGTTAGTCACAAAGTTGACTTTGTTGTCGAGCCTATCGAAACCGTTGACGATGAGGAGCTTTTTATCGGTTACGTTTACCGGCACGCGGATGCTCACAACTTCAGAACGAAGGCTCAAACCGTTTTCGTTGCCTGCCTGCACCGTGAAGTGGTAGACCTTGCCCGCTGCGACATTTGAAAATGTCGCCGAGGCAGTCGCCGCGACACGCCCCGAGTCGAACGATACGCCGTCGGTCGACGTGCGCACGAGGTAAAAAGTGGGAGCACTCCCCGACGCCGGGGCATCCCATTCTAATTTGAATTCGCCTGCCGCCGTGTTTTTGACCCGCACTGCATCGACTTCTTCGGGAAGGTAGCCCGATCCAAAAAACTGTGCCATGCCCATATAGATGCCGCGCGCGGCGATGCGGTAGAAGCGCTCGTTCGAGAGAGCGACAACCTCTGAAGGGTGCGTGAAGAAACCCACTTCGATGAGCGTTGCAGGCACTTGTGCCACCCGCGTTTCGCCGTAGTCGCCGTCGAAGCCGGTATCTCCCCACGTAATGTTCGTCCACGAAGAATCCCACTTATCGCGGATATATTCGAGCATGCGGTACTTAACCTTGAGCGCCATGTCTTTGCTCGTTTCGTCGAGCGCTTTGTACGTTGCGCCCGAACCGTATTGGTAGATGACCATTGTCCCTTTACCCGAACTCGAGGTGTAAGGGTATGTTGAAGAGCCCGTCGCGTTGTTGTGCACAGAAATGAACGCATCGGCGTTTTCATAATTGGCGGCATGCGGGCGTGTCGTCACGTCTTCGTTGTATCCCGAGGAAAGCCTTGCCACCGTCGCGGGGCGGTTCAAGAATTTTTGGTATTGGAATGCGCTGCTCTTGTATTTCTCTTCATTTGTCGGGGTCCCGTCGATGGGCACAGTGTCGAGACCTCCACCGAGGCGCAGCGTGTCTGCAACCGCAATGCGGTCTGTAGCAAACTCGTTAAAGAATTGAACTTCTGCGGGAGTGCCTGTTTTGAAGTAATACGAACCTAAGTAAAGTGCGCGGTAGCGCAAACCGCCTGCGCCGTATGCATTCGAGGCGAGCGTCCGCGCGTAGAAGTTGGCGGTTGTCCGCGTCACGCCTCCCGCATGCGTAATCGAAACGGGGAGCGAGGATGCTCTGTCTGTTCCATCGAGGTAGTGGTAGTACACGGGGTACATCCCATCGGCGGGAACAGTCGCTGAGTATTTGAAAGAACCGTTCCCTAGGTTGTCGCCATACATAAACCGGTATTTTGTCGACGAGCCGCAGAGAAGGCCCGCCTGCGCAGAGTTATTCGCGCTCGCGTTAAACGTCGCCCCCGTCTCGGTATACCCGGTGCCGCCAGGGCAAACGGCGACTTCGTGCCTCTGCCGCGCCAGCTCGCGCACGAGCGATGTTTCCGCGCCTGCGTTGCGTAAGTATTCGTTGAGGTAATATGTGATTTCGGAGTTGATATAATCTTCGACGACCGCGTTCGCGTTGACGGGCGATGTATACGCCGACGAATAGACTCCGCTACCGTTCGACCAGTGCCAAGACCGTTGTAATCTTTTGCCCGCGCTTTCGGATGCCGTGCGTCCGCGCCAACCATGCCCCGCACCGACTGCAATAAATTTTCCTTTGAGCCCCACAACTTGCGGAGGGACGTAAGCTCCCAGAGCGCCGACAGGGCCCGACGTAATCGCCGTGAGCGTTGTTGTTTCCACGCCGCTCCCGCCTTCTCCGGAATCGCCGCCGCCGGGAGGAAGTACGGGGTCAGGATCGCCCGTGCCGTCGCCATTCGAGATGGGCGGCGGGGTATTCGTTGACGACGCGCCGTCTTTTTTTGTAAGCAGAGCTTTGTCGAGATTTTGCCCGCACGAAAAAAGCGCAACAAGAAGCGGGAAACAGATGGTTAGAGCGACACCGGTTGATTTCATAACGCCTCCCCGAAGTAAGCCACCGAAAACCGCACCGCCCCGGTTGTAAAGGGGAAATTGGAATCGTAGATATAGTTTTGCGAGTAACTCATCAAAAACGCCCATTGCGCATACCGGTAGCCATAACCCACTTCGATAGCTCCCAAGAATGTCGTTTGTTGAAATGTTTCGCTCAACGCTTGGTTGAAGAGAGCGTAAAACGCGTAACCCGCGTAGAGATTGACCGCAATAAAGTGGTCTTGCTTTTTGCCAAACGGAATTACCCAACCCGGCCCCGCCGTAGCTTCGGGCCCCGAAAGAAGCGCACGGCTCCCTGTATATCGCACGATTCCTAGCGATGCAGCCAAACGCGGTGCGAAGGGCGTTTTCCAAAACGGATAGCTTGCCGCAAGATGTAACCCCAGCCCTTGCGAGAAACCCAACTCGCGTTGGTTTTGTGGGATTAACACCTCGGGAGACAGAGAGATAATCCAGGGGGCGGCTTTTTTCTCTGTTACGAGAGAGAATTCTTTGAGACGCAACGGCCCCAAAACAGTGGGGATTTCAAAAAGCGAAACTCCTCCCTCATTGCCTTTGAAGACGGCGTCTTTGAGCTCGCTGCCATTCGGTAGCTTGAGATGGTATGCTTGGCCTATGACCAAGCCTGCCTGCTCGGATGGCAAATGCACAGGGTAGGTAACTTTCGTACGTGCTGCTGCAATTTTTTCTGCTGCACGCAGTTCTATAAACGGGGTAAATACCACAAGAGCAAAGAAAGAAATTGCCATAATCGCCCACCGCATGGGTATAGAAGAGGAGAGTTGCGCCCGCAGTCAATTCAAATGGAAGGTGTGCGCCCGTTTGCTTTTTGCCAGGTTTGAAAACGGAATCCGTTCGCGTGTGGCTCGTCGGAGGTGAGCCGCCACGCCGCGCAATCGAACTCGGGGAAAAAAGCGTCGCCTGCAAATTCTTGCTCGATGAGGGTCAAGTGCATGAAGTCGACTAACTGTTTCTCGAGCGCTTCGCGGTAGATTTGTTCGCCGCCGATGATATACGCCTCGGGGGGGATGCCCTCGGCCAGGCAGTGTTTTTGGGCCGCCACGAGCGCCTCTTCGAGAGATGTAATAACTATTACAAAATCGTAAGGGGAGGTTTTTTGCCGCGAAATAACGAACATCTTGCGTTGTGGCAGCGGCCGGCCGATGCTTTCTAAGGTCTTGCGGCCCATAATCACGGCTTTGCCGGTCGTGAGCCGCTTAAAATGCTGCAAATCTTCTTTAATATGCCATGGGATTTTATTGTCTAAACCGATGGCGCGGTTTTGCGCCATCGCGGCGACCAGGTGAATAGTTACTCCATCGAACGCCATTAGACCGCAACGGCAGCTTTGATCGCCGGATGGAACTCATAATTCTCGAATGCGATGGCGTCGAATGTGTAATCAAAAATCGAATCCTTACGTTGCAACGCGAGTTTCGGCAGAGGGTACGGTGTCCGCGTCAGTTGCTCGTGTACCTGTTCCAAATGGTTCGAGTAAATATGCGCATCCCCCAGCGTGTGGACGAAATCGCCGACGCCGAGGTTCAGCGTAGCCGCCACCATGTGCGTCAAGAGCGCGTACGAGGCGATGTTGAAAGGCACCCCCAAGAAGACATCGGCGCTGCGCTGGTAGAGCTGGCACGAGAGTTTATTTTCCGCAACGTAAAACTGGAACAAGATATGGCAGGGGGGGAGCGCCATCGCATCGACTTGCGCGACGTTCCACGCGCTCACGATGTGCCGTCGTGAATCGGGGTTCTTCGCAAGCGACTCCATGACCGCTGCAATTTGGTCGATATGCCCACCGTTATAGTCGGGCCAACTGCGCCACTGGTAACCGTAGACAGGCCCCAGGTTGCCCTCGGCGTCCGCCCATTCATTCCAAATGGAAACTTTGTTCTGCGTCAGGTAGTCGATGTTGGTCTCACCCTTCAAGAACCAGAGAAGCTCGTGCACAATGCTCTTGAGGTGCAGCTTTTTTGTCGTGACGAGCGGGAAGCCGTCTTCGAGGTTGAAACGCATTTGGTAGCCGAAGAGGCTCCGCGTGCCGACTCCCGTGCGGTCTTTCTTTTCAACGCCGCGTTCCAAAATGTCTTTGAGGAGATTCAAGTAAGCCTGCACACGGTAAACACCATTCGTGTTGACGCCGCGTCAAATCGATAGGGTGTGCCACGATGTGCGGGCATTCTGGTCCGCGCAAGTTGGCTCGGGTGGTGGAACTGGTAGACACGTACGCTTGAGGTGCGTATGGAGCAATCCGTGGGGGTTCAAGTCCCCCCTCGAGTACATTCATAATTCGGAAGACGGGTCGCGACGACCACGT
>CAUJII010000229.1 GCA_963205035.1 Spirochaetota bacterium | reverse complement strand
TTATATTTTGCTCGAACACAAGTCACATCCCGATTTGGGAATCTTGAAACAGTTACTCGCGTATCAAAAAGAAGTGTATGCTCGGCAGGAGAAGTACGCCCCTGTACTGCCCGTCGTCTTTTACCACGGCAAGGAGCGTTGGAACGCGCGCACAGAATTTGCAAAAGATGCGCCGCATGCCTTGTCGCACTACGCGCTCAACTTCCGTTACGTTTTAATCAACCTACGCGATACGGATTTAGAAAATCTGAAATTCTCGTTGACGGCTACAGCAATCGTACATATCTTCAAAGAGATTTGGGATATTGCGGACTTAAACAAGCTGCGTGCATATTTTACGCTCATTGCGGTACTGTTTTCAAGAACCGGTACCGAAGATATTTTGAAGTGCATCTTGATGTACATTTACCGAGTCCACGATATCCAGCCGGTGACAGTTAAAGAAATTATCGAAGTTGCAACGACACGAGAAGGAGGAATCGCTATGAGCACAGCAGAATTACTTGAAAAACAAGGTATCGAGAAAGGGATCGAGAAGGGAATCGAAAAAGGAATCGAGAAAGGGATTGCAATGGGCAGAGAAGAAGGCAGGGAAGAAGGCCGACAAGAAGGTATTAAGAAAGGCTTGAGGCGTGCAGTCATCAACCTACGCTCGAAAGGTTTTCCAGCCCAAGAAGTCGCGGACATCACGGGACTGACGCTCGACCAAATACAGCAGATTGAAGACGAGTACTAGTAAAGTTGGGACGAGCTTAAACTCCGTCTGTCGTACTCTATATACTTCCCCTCCACTTATTTGACGCCGCGTTTCAAA
Organism: Spirochaetota bacterium; assembly: GCA_963205035.1. Classification (GTDB taxonomy): domain Bacteria; phylum Spirochaetota; class Leptospiria; order Turneriellales; family Turneriellaceae; genus Turneriella. The sequence continues at coordinate 2,066 of CAUJII010000229.1, read as the reverse complement.
CTTAGCTTTCTCCGTCATGCTCGATAAAAGCACCGAAAATACAACGGGCCGTGAAACACACAAACTCTACGATAAAGAAGGCAATCCCACGCACGACGCGCCGTGGATTTTTCGCACTTACGGCGGCCACTCGAATGCCCGCGCCACCAACGAGCTTTACCGCACGGGGCTCTCACGCGGGCAAACGGGGCTCTCCATCGCGTTCGATTTAGCGACGCAGTGCGGTTACGATTCAGACCACGCCATGGCACGCCCCGAAGTCGGCAAAGTGGGAGTTCCTATCAACTCGCTTCTCGATTTTCGCGTGATGTTCGATCAAATACCGCTTGAAAAGATGAACACGTCGATGACCATTAACGGCACGGCGATGTGGCTTTTATCTCTTTATATAGCGCTCGCCGAAGAAAGAGGCGTTGCCCCCGCGCTCTTGCAAGGGACGACGCAAAACGATATTATTAAAGAATATTTGGCGCGGGGGACGTATATTTTCCCCCCCGAAGCGTCGATTCGGCTCATCGTCGATATGTACGAGTACTGCGTAAGACATATCCCCAAGTGGAATCCCTCGAATATTTGCTCGTACCACTTGCAAGAAGCCGGAGCGACCCCAGTGCAAGAGTTGTCGTTTGCTCTCGTGACCGCAATCGCGATACTCGACGCAATCAAGGCTCGCGGTTGTTTCTCCGACGAAGAGTTCGAGCAAGCCGTCGGGCGCATTTCTTTTTTTGTGAACTCGGGCGTGCGATTCATCGAAGAGATGTCGAAGATGCGCGCGTTTGGTGAAATGTGGGAAGACATCACCAAGAACCGGTATGCAGTGAAGACTGAGAAATTCCGCCGCTTCCGCTACGGGGTGCAAGTCAATTCGCTGGGGCTCACCGAAGAGCAACCCGAAAACAACGCATGGCGCATTCTCATTGAAACTTTGGGAGTCACTCTATCGAGAAACGCGCGCTGCCGGGCTCTGCAACTGCCCGCGTGGAACGAAGCGCTGTCTCTGCCGCGCCCTTGGGACCAACAATGGTCGCTGAGGTTGCAACAAATTTTGGCGTACGAGAGCGACCTCTTAGAATACCCCGATCTTTTCGAGGGCTCGCCCGTCGTCGCCTCGAAGGTGAAAGCGCTTGTTACAGAGGCGCACGCAGAAATTGAAAAGGTGCTTGCGATGGGTGGCGCCGTCGAGGCGATTAAATCGGGTTACATGAAATCTCAATTGGTTAAGAGTCAAGCCGAGCGGATGAGCCGCATCATGACGAATGATCTCAAAGTCGTGGGGCGCAATCTATACACAGACGGCCTCCCATCTCCGCTTTTGAGCGGCACTGATTCGGGTATCTTCAAAGTGGATAGCCAGGCGGCAGACGAAACGCTCGCGAACTTAAAAAAAGCGCGCGAAGAACGCAATGGCGAGCGTGCAGCAAAAGCTCTCGAAAGACTCGAAGCCGATGCGCGTTCGAACACGAACCTCATGGCGGCATCGATTGAGTGTGCAAAAGCACTTGTCACAACAGGCGAATGGGCGAATACTTTGCGCAAGGTGTTCGGCGAATATAGACCATTGACAGGCGTCGAAGGACAGAAGCTTTCGCTTTCTGAAGACAAGGTTGCGTCTGTGCGCGAGAAAGTCGAGGCATTCAAAACGAAGCACGGCCACCGCCCACGCATGGTGCTCGGAAAGCCCGGTCTCGACGGACACTCGAACGGCGCAGAGATGGTGGCGGTCGCCGCACGGCATGTCGGCTTTGATGTCATTTATTCTGGCATTCGACTCACTCCCGAAGAAATTGCAAACGCCGCGATTGAAGAAAACGCAGACCTCGTTTCGATGTCGATTTTGTCGGGTTCGCATGTCGAGCTTGTGAATCAGCTCGTCGAGCTTCTAAAAAAGCATAAAGCCGACAAAGAGATACCTCTGGTCGTAGGGGGGATTATCCCCGAATCGGATTTTGAGAAACTGAAAGGAATGGGCGTTCAACATATTTTCACGCCGAAAGATTTCGACCTCATTGCCGTCATGGAGACTAACTTAGCTATTGCTGAACGCTTTGCAGAGTAGATAGTTTTTG
>CAUJII010000228.1 GCA_963205035.1 Spirochaetota bacterium | reverse complement strand
GTCATTCAAGTCAACCCCCACTCTGCTCGAATCTTACCCTTGACAGACCAGTTTTCGCGCATCGGCGTGGTTCTGAAAAAGACGGGCCACTGGGCTCTTCTCAACGGCCAAAGTCCACAGCAAGATGCGCCGCTTCTCGATTTTCTAAGCCTCGGCGTATTTATCCAGCCGGGAGATGAAGTCGTCACCTCCGGTGGCGACGGAATTTTCCCTCGGGGACTGCCTATTGGTCTTGTGGGAAAAAAAATTGAACGGCTCGGTAGTTTTCAAAAGGCTGAAATCGTCCCGGTGATCGATTTTAAGAAACTGGATTTTGTGATGGTGATTCAGAAGAAAGTAGAAACCGAAGCGCTCAATTTCTTGCCACTAAAGAGCGACACCGTAGAAGAGCCGAAGCTGCCGCCGCCAACACCCGTGCAGGTGCCTGACGCATCAGAAAGCAACAAGAAAAGCGCGACTGACTCCTCCAAAACAAAGAGCGCCGCCGATCCTTCTAAAGAGGCCAAAGAGCCAGTCTCCGAGCCGGCCGAGGAAGAACCATGATTCTGGAAAAAGTTGTCATTGCGATCGCAATCTTCGTTTCTTATTTCTTGCAAACCAGCGTCGATTTTTTTGCGTTAGGGAGCATCAAGCCCGACTTCTTACTCATCCTTACAATTTATTTTGCACTTTATCGGGGCGCGTTTGCCGCGCTTTGGATTGGATTTTTTGGAGGGCTTCTTCAAGACATCAATTTGGGTGGCTATACAAACCTTGTGAAGCAAGATTTGCAATACTACATCGGAACCTCTGCGCTCGCCAAGACAATCGTCGGGTATATTGCAGGTAAGTTTGCTCGCAACATCAACAAAGACGCCACATCGCTCATCGTCGTCATTGTCTTTTTTGCGTGCCTCGTCAAAGGCATCCTCATGTTCTTCACGGTAGCAATTTTTCATAACGGAACGCATGCATCGGCGCTCATCACCATCGTGCTACCCGAATCGCTTTTTACTGCGATACTTTCCATTATTTGGTTTCGCCTCTTGCGGTGGGCATTCCCCACGGTCGAAAAAGTCGAGGGGCAAAGTATAATCCGCCGTCTGAACTAAAGAACGATGGCACAAACCATTCAACAATTCCAACTGAGGCAGCGCTTAGAGCGGCGTGTGACTGGGCTTACAATTTTCATTTTGTTATCGCTCGGTTTTTTGATCTTGAGGCTGGGCGAATTGCAGCTTTTGCGCGGCGATGAATATTATGAAAAATCGCAAAGAGTTATCAAACGTGTCGTAGCGCTCACTGCGCCGCGCGGTGAGATGTTCGATCGCAATTATACCAGCCGAGACAAGGCGACATACATCGTTTCCAATTCGTCGGCTGTTTCGCTCAGCGTCATCCCGTCACATTTTTCAAAGCGCCAAGAGCTGATTGATTTGGTGACAAAACTCGAAAGACTTCTGCGTTATGGGGAAGGTACGCTCTCGCAAAAGGTGAAAGGCAACAAGCTCAAAGCGCATGAAGAAATTGTGCTCATTGAAAATCTTCAACCTAACCAAATTACAGTTATCGCCGATTATTATATCACGTTTTCAAAATTTATGATCCGGCCTGTATCGAGAAGACACTACGATCTTGCCCGCGACGCTGCACACTTAACAGGGTATATTGGTCTACCCAACCGGCGTGAAATCGACGCAGGCGTACGCAGTTATCAATACACCGGCAAGAATGGTCTTGAGGCGCAATACGATACAATTCTGCGTGGCGAAGATGGGGAAATCGTTCAAATAAAATCTGCGACGGGCGACGTCGAAGAGCAGAGAGTCTTCCATAACTTCGTTCCCGGCAATAATCTCATTTTGACAATCGACGCCGATTTGCAACGCACGGCCTCTAAGGCGATGGGCGATAAGACGGGGGGGCTCATTGCCATCAAGCCCTTCACAGGCGAAGTCTTGGCGATTGTGTCGAAACCGGATTTCGACCCGAACATTCTCATTGCGTACGATAACCCGGAGCGTGCAAGCCACATCCGTGCGATTCAAGAAGACAAAGCAGAACTCAACCGCGCGATTTCAACGAAGTATCCCCCGGCGTCGACATTCAAAGCACTCGTTGCGTTAGCGGGACTCGAAGAAAAGAGACTCAACAAGAGTGACCACTATTTTTGTCCCGGAAAATTTGTTTTGAAGAGTAGTTACAAAGGATCACCCGATGCGGTCTTCAACGATTGGGCCAAGCACGGGGATAACGATCTCATCGGTGGGCTCGCGATGAGTTGTTCCGTTTATTTTTATGAAGCGGGTTACCGCATGGGGGCTGAACCGATTATCAAATATGCGCGATACTTTCATTTGGGGGAGAAATCCCACATCGACTTGCCGAATGAAATTGCAGGGTTTGTACCCGACGGAACGTGGAAAGAAAAGACTTACAACACGCGTTGGTTCGACGGCGACACGATCAACCTTTCGATCGGGCAAGGCTTCATTGAAACAACGCTCATCGGGATGGTTGGTTTTTATTCTGCAATAGCAACCGGCGGTACAATTTACAAGCCGCACCTCATCAAGCAAATTCGCTTTGCGGAAAACGACGAAGTCAAGATGAATATCAAACCCATAATCGCCGACCAGATACCACTTTCAAAATCGGCGGTTCAAACGGTGCGCGAAGGACTTAGAGCCGTGACGACACGCGGCACCGCAGCTTCGCTTTTTAGAGCGGGTAATCTTATTCCGGTGGCAGGTAAAACAGGGACAGTGCAAACACGTTCGGGCGATAGATTCAACAAATCTTCGCAACATGCGTGGTTCATCGGGTACGGCCCCTTTGATGGTGACCCGAACGAACAACTCGTCGTCGGAGTCATCATTGAGCGCGGCATCGGCGGCTCGGTCGGCGCGGCTCCTATCGCACGCGATGTCTTTGCGCGGTATTCACAAAGATTGAAAGCGGGGACAATTCGATAATGGAAAAGGTTACACGTCTCGATTGGGTTTCTATTTCGCTTGCATTAGCGGCGACCATCATCGGAATCATTGTGCTCTATGGCGGTGGAGTTACCGGTGAAGAATTGGCGCGCAAAAAACTCATCTGGTTGGCTCTCTGCCTCGTTGTCATGCTGGTCTTAGCCAACGTGAATTATCAACTCTTAGGTTCGTTTGCTCCCATCATTTACGCGGGCGGCATATTCTTGCTCATTCTGGTTTTGGTTCCCTTCATCGGTAAACAAGTCAAAGGCGCGCGGTCGTGGTTTGGCCTTTTTGGCATAAGCTTTCAACCGGCGGAGCTCATGAAACTCGTCTTGGTGATTGCGCTGAGTAAATTTTTAGTATTGCGTGAAACGGAAATCGGGAAACTTAAAGAGCTTATTTTGCCGGCAATTCTCGCGACTATTCCAGCGCTCTTGATTGGAGTGCAACCCGACTTGGGCGGCGCGGTCATGTTCATGGCGATACTTTTTGGCATGCTCTTCATCGGTGGAGCGAACACCGCTGTACTTTTCGGATTTGCACTCGTCGCATTCTTTGCGATTTTTACGCCGATGTTTTTGGAGTACGAGCACTACATCATCGTCGACGATGTTTATGCAAGGCTGCGTGAAGAGCATTTTCGTCTCGCCGACGCTGTTCGTATTCTCAACTTTGAAGTGTGGAAAGTCGCCGAGAATTTGAGCTACCACACGCGGATGGTTGCCGATCAAACGCTGGTCGCCTGGGCGAAAGACACGCTTTCGCAAGGCGATAACTTGAAGATTTTCTGGCAGGCCGCCGCTGAGGCAGAAAAGGCGGCGCCTTCTTTTCTGCGAGATATGCTGCGGAACACGGCAGTGATGCTCACTATTGGTTTCACAGGCATTGGTTTCTATGCACTCGGTATTCTCGGGAACTTTTTGACGGGCTCTCGTTGGATGAAACGCGTTGCAAGCATTATGCTCATTGTTGGTCTGAGTTTTTCTTCGGCCTTTCTCTCGAACAAGTTCTTGAATTTCAAGCCGCATCAAGTCATCCGTATTGTCTCGTTTGTGAATCCCGACAAATTTCAAAAAGGCGCGGGCTATCAGTTGCGGCATTCGCTCATCACCGTGGGGTCGGGAAAGTTTGCAGGCAAAGGAATTTTTCAAGGCGACATGACGAAGGGAGATACTCCGTTTCTGCCAGAATGGTATAACGACTTTATCTTCTCGGTGGTCGGAGAGCAGTTAGGTTTTTGGGGAAGCTCGCTTCTTTTGCTGCTGCTCTTTGGCCTAGTGCTTCGAGCAATCAACATCGCGATCACCTCGAAAGACGATTTTGGTGCAATGCTCGCGTCGGGTATTGCGCTGATATTCTTTCTACATATCTTTATCAATATTGGTATCACTCTGGGAATTATGCCGGTTACGGGCATTCCTTTGAGTTTTGTGAGCTATGGAGGTTCGCACACGCTGTTGTGTTATAGCTGTGTGGGGATACTCATCAATATTTACAGACGGCGCTTTATCAACGCGTAGATGCCGCAAGCGGCATCTACGTGTGTTGTTCTTAGAAGATGTGGTTGAAGTTGATATAGAGGTTTGCGTCCTCTTTGCTCTTCGCATAGTCGACAATAATAATCGTCGCTTGGTTCCAAGCAATCCGCAAGCCTAAGCCATAAGAATAGCGCCAAACGCTTGTGGAAATATCTTTCGGTTGGTCGAAAGCACTTCCGATATCAAAAAACGGTACCAAGATCGGCGCGAAGCGCTGTCCTAGGACTGTGAAGTCGAAAGTCGTCCAACGGAGTTCCAAGTTTGCCACTGCGATGTTGTTCGCCATGAAGCGGCTTGCTTTGTAACCGCGTAACGAACGCAACCCGCCTAATGCACCGAAGTAGATGCGTTCTGTACTGCCCATCTGGTCGAGAGCATAGAACGGCATATCGCCCACTGCCTGCGTGTAAGCAGCGCGACCGGCGACGACTAAGTCCGCCAATTTTTCAAAAGGGCTATAATAAAATTTTTCTGAAACGGTGTAGCGTGTGAAATTAAAGTCGGAGCCCCACGCTTTGTTCGATGTTTCGGCGATTGCCTCGAACATCTGGCCGCTGTTGGGGTCGGGTTCAAAGTCGCGTGTGTCGACGGCAATTCCGACACGCACGAGATTGTGCCACCCGCCGTTGTAACCGCGAACAAGCCCCATTGCGTTTTCTTGGCCCAAGAGAGTTTGGTTGCTCACCGCACTCCCGTCTTTTGTCTGGACTTTTTGCCCGCTGAGGTTTGTGATTGAGTATTTGCTGATTTGAACGCCTGCTTGCGGTCTCACGATGCCACCGAAAAGATCGCGTTCGAGAAACGCAACCGCTGTCGGACGTTCAAAGCCATAGTGGTTAAACGCAGCGTTGGTAGAACCGGCTGGATCGCCCGGCTGCGCTTTGTTCAACATGTCGTTATACTCCGAGTAACTACCGTATGTGGTATTGTTGTAACTGAGCGCATTCATCGTGCGTGCGCCCGTACCGAAATAATTTGCCCAAATATTTTTTTCAAAAACTAATGCGGTGCGCAAGCGAAATAGGGAATTCATGATATAGGGTGAATCCCAGTTGAGTTCGTGGTATTGGTAGCCATAAGTTGTTTGGAAAAATTGCGCATAGACTTGATGCCGGTAGGGCGTGCGACGGAACATCGGATCGCCCTTTTCGCCGTTATTGAAATAGAAAAGACGCAAGCCGTAGCCGACGCCCGTGTTTGGGTCAAAGTTCACCAGAGGTAAGCCGGTGAAATATCCGCCTTCTTTCTTTTTTGCAAAGTCGGCATCGTTCAAGACGCGCTTGCGCTTCATCGACTCTACGAGCTCGGGAGAGATGCCGTATTTCTCGGCAGTCGCTGGGTCGATGTGGGATGGATCTCCCTGCGCCGCCGTTTCTGCGGCAACAGGCAGCGCTTCGGCTTTCTGTGGCGGAGCCTCTATTTTTTTTTCGGCAACTTTTTTGGGTGCGGCTTTTTTTCTGGGCGCAGCCGAAAGTGCAAAAACAGATGCTATGGAAAAAAATAGAACCTGTTGAATGATCGATCGAATCATGTGTAACTCCTTTATAGGTTTTTTTATTGAGAGCCCACACGGTGGCTTTCGAGGCAATCGTCAAGCAGAAATGGCTTATGCTTTACAGACCCGCTCCGGGGGCAGGTTAGACGCATGAACGAACACCGTCTTTATGGTTTAACATACTCTATGTGGACAGAGCAGGCGCGCTGGGCGCTCGACCACCACATCATCCGTTACAAATACATTGAACACATCCCGATGATTACGACGCCGCTATTGAGGCTGGCAACCCGACGCTTCACTGGGCCCATTAGCGTGCCAATCTTGGTTACGGGTGAGCGCGCGTTCACCGATTCGTGGAGTATTGTCGCTTATGCCGACCGCACAGGGCATCGGCAAAAACTCATTCCCTTTGAAAAAATGGAGGAGGTAAAAGCGTGGCATACACTCTGCGACAGAGCGCAGCAAGCAAACCGCGTGATTGCGACGGATTCGACGATGCATAGCGAAGAAGCAAAGCTTGCGTCGTTGCCCGATTTTTTTCCCGAGTTTACAAAAAATATGTTTTCACCGCTCGCCGACTTAGCCGCCGCATACTTAGGCATGAAGTATAATTTTCGCCATGCGATCATTGCCGAAGAAAAGAAAAAGGTGCGTGAAGTCTTGCTCAAGATTCGCAAGGCGTTAGATAAGAAGTCTTTTCTCTTGGGGGATTTTTCTTATGCCGACATCACCGCCGCAGCGACATTGGAATTCGTGTCCCCGGTAAGCGATAAATTTTTGAAGCTCAAGCCAGCAATCCGCGAAGCGTTTACTCAAAAAGATCTCGCGACGGAGTTCTCAGACCTCATCGAGTGGCGCGACAAGCTCTATGCCGACAAGAGGGGCGAATCACAAGCACTCTAAAAACCGTTTTTTTTGTAGCGGGTCTTTTCGCAAGCGCTGCTCTCTTTTCAATTAGCGAAGTATGGCATGGTTCAACGCGCCCACCGCGACGCGATAAAGTACACCCCGACCTCAAGCTGAATCATCCGCGCATTACGCCGGAGTTCTTGTCGAGCTTCAAGCCGACCCCTCTTGATTTTGAGATGGGTTGGGTTATAGTCGATGAAAGCGAAAAAAAATATCCTAACCGTATCACTGCCGACGATTTGCGCACGGCGAAGAAGCCTCTTCAAGACGGGGTGAATACCACAGAAAGGCCGCGAATTATCAACCGAGGCAATTTTCTCTGGACCGATGGTGCGTTGGATTTAGCGTCTTCAAAAAATAATGAGGCGATGACATTTGTGCAGGCCAACGACATGGACCGTGCGCGCGAAATTTTGGAAGAGCTGCGCGACCACGAGCCGCAATTTTTTCCAGCGCGGTTTAATTTAGGGCGTGTGTATTTATTCTTCAAGATGCATCAAGAAGCAATCGCCGAGTTTGAAAAGACGATACAACTTGTGCCTCAGTACAGCCGTAATTATTATTTCTTGGGCAAGGCGTTTGAGTTGGCTGCCAAACGCGACGCTGCGGATTTTAACTTTCTGCGCGCGTACCGCTACGATATCTATGATCTTTTGCCTCTCGTCGCCTTGGGAGATTCGCTCTTAGAGCAGAAGCGCACTATCGAGGCGCTCGATGTCTACAAGCAATGCCTGAAACAAGATTCTGGATTTAACGACGCACTCATCGGAATGGGAAAAGTGGCGTACACGCTGAAAAAGTATTACGATGCGACGCTCTGGTTCCGTATGGTCGACACGAAACTGACTTATAGCAAAGAGCTGCATTTTTATTATGGTGAATCTTCTTTCTTCGCGCAAGACTATCAAACGGCGGCAAAGCAATATGAAGTCATGCTCAACTTTCCGCAAGATGCCATCTATTCAAAAATATCCCTTGCTCGCATGAAAAAGCGATTAGAACAAACCAAGAGACTCCTCAATCAATCCATCGAATAATATGAGATCCATCCAAAAATTACTCGTTGCAAACCGAGGCGAGATTGCGCGGCGTATTTTTCGCACAGCGCACGAAATGAAGATTCAGTGCGTCGCTGTTTTTGAAGACGAGGATGCCGATGCGCTTTATGTGTTAGAAGCAGACACAGCTTTCAAGCTGCCGCAGGGGTTCTTAGACCAAGATTTTATTCTCGATCTCTGCGCCCGTGAAAAAATCGACGCAATCCATCCGGGCTACGGCTTCCTGTCTGAGAACGCCGAATTTGTGCGCAGAGTCGAAGAAGCCGGCGTCGTTTTTATCGGGCCTTCTTCCGCTGCAATGGAACGCATGGGAGCTAAGACGAGTGCCAGAGCTTGCGCCAAAGCAGCAGGAGTTCCACTTTTACCCGGCGCAGAAATCGAAGATGGGTCGTCGCTGTCGGCAATGGAGCGAGAGAGCCTTATCGAGCGTATTGGTTTGCCGGTCGTGCTCAAAGCGGCAGCAGGCGGCGGAGGCAAAGCGCAGGCGATTATCGATTATAGGGCCGATACCAACTTGGCTTTCGATAAGGTCTTGAGAGAAGCGGAAAGGCTTTATAAGAACCAAGCGTTGGTCGTCGAAAGATATTTGGTCAAGGCCCGGCACGTCGAAGTGCAGGTCTTGGGTAATTCTAAAAAAGAAAACTTCGCTCTCTTTGACCGCGACTGCTCTGCGCAGCGCAACAACCAAAAAATTATCGAAGAAGCCCCTGCGCTGGGCTTACCCGATAACGTGCGTCAAGAACTCCATAGTTCTGCGGTGCGCTTGGCGAACCATGTCGGCTATTCTAACGCCGGCACAATGGAATATCTCTATGACAGCGAAAGGCAGGAGTTTTATTTTTTAGAAATGAACACCCGCCTTCAGGTTGAACACACTGTTACAGAAATGGTCACAGGTCTCGATTTGGTGCGCGAGCAGATTCTCATTGCTGAAGGGCACGAGACTAACTATGCAAATGTTACATGCAGCGGGCATGCAATCGAAGCGCGCATCTGTGCGGAGAAAAGCGACGGCACTTACCAACCATCGACGGGTGAAATTTTGCAATACGTCGAACCGAAGGGGGTGCGCGTCGATTCGGGAGTGCGCGCAGGTTCCCACATCTCGGGAAAATACGACAACATGATTGCCAAAGTCGTCGTGCACGCAGCAAACCGCGCTGATGCAATCGTCAAACTCGAAAAGGCTCTTCAAGCATTTTTTGTAAACGGCATCCACACGAATATACCGCTGACGCTGCAACTCCTACACGATGAAAAATTCCGAAAGATGCTGCACTACACACGCTATTTGCAAAAAGAATTTATTCCACCGCAAAATTCCCCCGAAGAGGCAGCGCAGCTCGCAGCAATTATTCGATACCAGTTGGAGCTTCACGAAAACACGGAACGATTCGGCGACTTGGCCAATTTCTCCAACACGGGTTTGTAATGCAAAAATTTTGGCGTGTGTCACCCTTCTTCGCATTCGCACTCTTCGGTTGTGCGTTCGCGAAGGGCGGCTGGCAGAAAGACGCTACGTTTACACCTTCCGCTCCCTACGCCGCGTACCGGAGTATCAACCGCACGGTCTACATCCAAAATTTTGAAAACCGCACGCTGGCACCGCACCTCACGGGTATCCTGAATGAAAAGATTCAAACGAACTTGACTCGACTGAGAACGCTCACCGTCACCGATAAGAAAGATGCGGCGGATTTAATTTTGTATGGCAAGATATTGCTCTATCTCGAAGAGCCCGGCGTCTTCGACCGGTCGAACACTCCGTTGACGTATAACTTAACTGCTGCGGCCTCGTTTCGTTTGCAGACACGCGAGCGAACGGAAAAAACAGTCGACCTTTACGAAGACCACGA
>CAUJII010000227.1 GCA_963205035.1 Spirochaetota bacterium | reverse complement strand
GAAGCGAATCTCGAAAAAATTTTTAGCATCTTGAAATCAATCCACCCCGTCGCTGTGATGATCGACGAAGCCGATGCGTTCTTGGGTAATCGCGACGCACAGGGAGACAGCGGCGTTTCGATGCGCGTTTTTGCCTCGCTTGCAGCGCTCATGAGCGACACGAGTTACCGTGGTCGAATTATCTGGTTTCTCATGACATCGCGTCCAGACTTGCTACCTGTCGACATGAAGCGGCAAGGTCGCGCAGAAGAGCATTTGGCACTCTTTCATCCGCAGAGTAGCGACGAACTCAATGCGCTCTACCGCGTCATTTGTAAGAAACTTAAAATCGCGTCACCTATCGAAGAAATCGATTCTCTCTTAGACAAGAAGCGCGCCTACTCGGGAGCGGACATCGAGGCTCTGATGACGCGAGCGGCTCTCAGCGCACAGATTAAATATGGCACTGCTTTGACTGCGGAGATATTAAAAGAGACAGTGACTAATTTCAGAAGCCCGGAATATCCCCTGGCGATTGAGTTACAGACTTTGGCGGCGGTGCGGGAATGCACGCACCAAGACATGGTGCCAGCAACGTATCAAAAACTTGACGCCGCTGCGCTCGAAGCGCGCATCAACGAGCTTTTGGGGATGTTGAGACAGAGATGATTTCTTTTATCGGACGAGCTTACCGCAAGCTGACGCATCTTGCAAATAAGGGTTTTGGTTTTTACGCAGCGCCTCTCTTGCACATTGCTTTCACGAGCGTGTTTGCCGCCGCCGGCTTTGCTTATGGTTTTGCGCGTGCTCACATGGAGACCATCGACCCTCGGCTGGTGAATGCGCTCTTGTTGGGTCTTGCCATCAATATCGTTCTCGAACTTTATTGGAACGGGGGATTATTCCGTCTCAAGCTGCCTACGTTCAATCGGAAAGCGCGTTTTGTCAACGGCATGTTCGACGAAGACAAACTCTTGCCCAACAGGAATCTCCACGAGTATCGAAAACTCCTGGGCTATCTCATCGACTTTGGAAAACTGCGCGCTGCGTATGGCCCTCTGCACGTAATTATTGTTGTTGGAACAGTCATTGCAGTCGATCTCTTGAGCGTTAAATCGGGTCAAACTCTGCTCTTCTTGCAAACTGCCGCCGTAACTCTGCCAATCCACGTCCTCTTTCTTTATGTCACGGGGGATCTACACATGGGGCGCTACCGCTCTTTGGTGAAGCGCCAGCTTTTTTTCATGGGCCAAGTGCCGCCGAATGAATACTCGTTCTCGCTGAAATTAAAATTTGCGAGCGTTCTCTTCGTCATTGCGCTGAGCGATTACATTTTGGTTTCTATTTTGCGTGGGCCTGTGGCGCAATCGGCGACTGGTCACATTTACGTTATTGGATTTTCTGTTTTCTCGCTCGCACTCCTTCTGGTGTTGAGCCTGCTCCTCTTCTCGAGTATTTTCGCGTCGATTAAAGAACTCCAACTTGCCGCAGAGAGCTTGCAAGAAGGCCGCGATCCCGATTTCTATTCGCAGACATCGGATAGAGAGCTTGCGACTCTTTCGTCGGGTTTCTTTAGCGCAGCGCAGCGCGTGCTGAATTATCGCCGCGATTTAGAACAGCAGATACGCGACGCGACACAGCACTTGAGCGAAGCTAACGCAGATCTTGAACAGAAAGACCGCGAGATACAAACCGAGCTCGACTTTGCGGCCGAGATACAGCGCGACATGGTGCCGCAGCAGTACGCCCCTTGGAAGGCGATCCAATTCGGTATTGTGTATCAACCGATGCATAAGGTTTCGGGCGACTTCTTGAAAATCTTCAAGAAGAAAAACGAGATTTATGTTCTATTGGCCGACGTGTCGGGGCATGGAGTGCCTGCCGCGCTCATCACGATGGCGGCAAACGACGCGTTTGGTGCGGCGATCCGCAGGCACGATTCGCCTGCTGCAATTTTTCGCGAAGTCAATACGCAACTGAGCGATCAGATCAAAACGCAGGACTATTTGACTGCATTCTTAGTGCGCATCGACCAAAATTTGGACATCACATACTCGAACGCTTCACACCAAAAGGCAATCCATTTCGTGAAATCGAAGAGGATGCTCGACTCTTATGACACCAACGGGCTTTTTATCGGCGCCGTTGCCGATGCGACCGACACTTATGAAGAAAAAACATCGCACCTGAACCTGGGAGATTTTCTTGTTCTATTCACCGACGGCATCACCGAACAAGTCAATAGCAAGGGCGAAGAGTTTGGGTTGGTGCGGCTTAAGAATCTCATTCTCGATAATACTCATCTACCCGCGCAGGGTCTTGCAGACACGATATACAAGGCACTCATAGCATTCGCAGACGGCGAACCGTTGCGCGACGATGTGTCGCTTCTCGTCATGAGCGTGCATCCGCACTACCGGCAATTTATTTCACTTTTCAACGAAGCAGTAAACGCTCTCAAGAAACGCATGCTCTCCGAGTCGTCGAAGCTACTCGAAGAATTGTGGAAAATTTATCCCGAATTTCCTGCGCTGTCATTTTTATCTGCGCGTATTTATTACCGCTTGGGTGAACTCGAACTTGCAGAAAAACATGTGCGTAAACATCTGGAGAAAAACCCGAAAGATTTGCGCGGCATTCAACTCTTGGCGATGGTTTGTATCGACACGGGAAATACGCGCCGCGCTCAGAACTTGCTCAATACCCTCAGTAAAGAAGATAGAGCACACCGCGTGACGCAATACCTGCTCAAGAAACTCCCATGAGAAAGCGTGCGACTCTCCTCTTATTCTTCGCCTGCTCTTTCTTCACTGCGGGGTGCGCACGGTTAGACACGCCAGTCGTTATCGAGCGCGGGACTATCGACCTCTCGCACCACGACAGAGAGCTTTTCCCTATTCTCGATTTGAACGGTGAGTGGGAGTACTACCCCGGACAAATATTGAACCCCGAGGAAATAAGTCGACTAACTACTACCAAGATATTTGCTCCGGTGCCAGGGAGTTTCAACCTATACAAAGACAATGCCTTGAAACAAAATGGGGCTGGAACTGCGACGTATCGACTCGTTCTTGAACTACCTGCGCAAATTGGAGCATATACTTTCCGTTTTCCGCGTATGAACACTGCGTCGCGAGTTTTTATCAACGGACACTTAGAACTTTCAGTGGGGCTGGTGTCGAAAGATCCCCTCTTGACATACCCTCAAACAAAAGTGCGCTACATCCAATTACCTTTGGCAGGCAAGACTGAAATTCTTATTCAGGTAAGCAACAGTGAAAACCTCGTCGGCGGCATTCCGGGCCCAATCACGATGGGGTCTGCCACCCTCATGGAACAATACCGACTGCGGCTTGTCGCAATCGACATCATCGTTTGTGTTGCACTCTTGACATTTGGGCTTTATCATATCTTCTTGTTCTTCTTGCGCAACCCAGAGCGGGCGACAATTTTCTACGGTGCGTTTTGTGTCACAGTTAGTCTAAGCCAACTCTTCACTGGCGAAGTCATTATTGCAGATATTTTTCCGCGCCTTCCTTGGGGGCTTCGAGAGCGGCTCAACCTTGTACTCTATTTTCTCGACGTTGCGCTATTTATTCTCTATGTGCGCCAGTTCTTTCCCGACTTAAAGCGTCTTCGTTCATTAAAAGCGATTTCGATAATCTTTTTTATTTTAGTAGGCCTTGCGTTATTCCTACCATTTCCGCTTGCGCAATCGCTTCAGAAACCAGTTCAGATTCTTGTTCTGTTGGTTAGCCCTTTCGGTTTTTATCTGTTGGGCCGTTTAGCGCTCCAAAAAGTCTATGGTGCGAATTTGGTTTTTTTCGGACTCATCTTTGTGGTGGGCACTTTCTTGTCCGACACATTAAGTCTTGCAGAAATAATCCGCACGCCAATGCTTGTTCCTTACGCTATCCTGCTTTTTACTTTCTTGCAGGCAATCTTGATTACAGGGCGCTCGCTCAGACTCTACCGTGAGAATGAAGAGCTCTCACAGAGGTTAATCCGTGTCGACAAACTACGCGACGATTTTTTGGGACACACATCGCACGAGCTGCGCACACCCGTACAGGCGATGGTGCAGATGGTCGAGAACATTCGGCGCGGCGTGAACGGCGGAGTGAGCGTCGAGTTACAGAATGCACTCGCCACAATCGAAGAGAACGGGCAACGCCTCATTTACCTTGTCGATGATTTAGCCGATTTTGTGCGCTTGAAATACCACGATATACAGCTCAATTTAGAAACAGTCTCGTTGCAAAAGACGATTACTCCGATTCTGAATTTGGCCTTGGGGCTCAGCGACGATTCACGATTCTTGATCGTTGAAGAAGTTCCAAGTAAACTTCAAAATGTACGCATCGACCCCACGCGTTTCCAACAGATGCTCCTCAATTTAATTCAACTGGCTGTGCGTTATTCGCTAACCCCTCACGTAAGAGTTTATGTAAGGACATACGACAATATGCTTGCGCTGAGTATTGAATACGCGGGGAGTGCGCCCGAAGCGCAATACACAGAAATCGACGCGCCCGAAGAAAGCGATTACAGTGCGCTTATCACGCGTAAGCTTGCAGACCTCATGGGGGGTAAATTTTTCTACGAAAAACTATCCGAAAATAAGCACCGACTGAATATTGCGCTTCCCTATCCGGAAACAGATGCGCTCGATAAAATGCTTGGCGAAGGAATTAAACCCATCGAGCACAGAAGAAGCGAAGGCGTCGTGGCTCAGAATGTTGTTCACGGCGTGGCGTCACGCATTCGCGCCGATGCCGACACGGTGCTCTTGGTGGGCGACCATTCGGGGCAAAACCGTCTCTTG
>CAUJII010000226.1 GCA_963205035.1 Spirochaetota bacterium | reverse complement strand
TGTTCTGCAGAAGTAGAACAAGAACGGCCGTTTGACTGTAGCAAATTTTGCCCGGTCAAAGGCAAAATTCCCAACGCGTGCCCCGCTAAAATGACCCGGGCGCAATACCAAGAAAAATACACCAAGAAATATGAAGTCGTGCTGAAGCGCAACAAGAAGGGGGAGTTCGTTGTCACAAAAGGCGCCCCCGGATGGAAAGTGCGCACCAACTTCGGCTTGCCTTATCTGCCGCGATAGGCGGCTTGCGGCAAAAAAATCCCACACCTGCGGCAAAGAAAATTTGGCAAAAACTTTCTTGCCACGCGGCGCAAATTTCCGTTCCATGAGTCCAATGCGAGGCAGAACGACTGCACAAATTTTTCTCTTCGTCATTTTTGCTGTCGGAGTTTTTCCGTCCCTTTCCTTTGCGGGTTCGCTGAAAGATTTCAAGAAGGGTGTTCAAGAAGAACAAAAGAAAAAATCCACCGGCGCGATTCCGCTCGAAAGTTCAGAACCCAAAGAAGAAAAAGGGTTCTTCAGCTTGTTAGGGCAGCTTTTTGCGACACTTTGGGTAAATTACAACCTTACAACTTACTATGCGAGCTATCCCTATGCGACGGAGCTTTACGTCAATGGGCCCGATTTTAACGAACACGTAACGGGCGAAGAAACAACACTTCAGAATGTTTTTGTTCCAGCAAAAATTGTCCGCGAACATCCGGCGGACTACCAGCGCTATTCGCTCCGCCTGCACTTGGGGGTGCAGTATTTAACTCAAGAAACGGTGTCTGTTGACTTTGGATTGCGCGGACTCTTTTGGGGATTTATCGGCCCGGCGGTTGAAGCGCATCAAATCGTCGAGCGTGGGCAAAGCGCAACAATTTCTTATTTGGGGATAGAACTTGCGCTTGTCCAAACGCGCTACTTTTCAATCACTGCTTTGACTCAGGTTGCTCGCTTTGGTGGAATCTTGCCGATGGCGGGCACGGCATCCGCGATGCGGCTTCAAATTTTTCCGGCGCAGCCCCTCCGTTTTGAACTAACGGCAGGGGGAGTGTGGTTCGGTACGCTCGGGTTTGTTCGTTACGGCGCACGCGCCGCGTACCATCTCAATCGAACAGCTCTCTATGTCGGGTACAGAGGTCTCGTTGCTCAATTTTCACCGACGACAGAACTGAGTGGGGTGACGGCTGGCGTCGAATTGTGGTTCTAAGTTCCACTTGAAGCGTTTTCATCTTGGATTATCCGGCGAGTTCTAAGCCTCAACACCAACGAGTTTTTTCCATAAAAGCTGGGAGATATTTCTTGACGGAATATATCACCTGAAACACAGTACTCGCCTTATGAAAAAAACAAGTTATTCTATCATCGTTGCGACGGCAGTGGCAACACTGGCGTTCAACGCGTGTAAGAAAAAAGAAGAAAGCGCGCCGAAACCGCAGGCAAAAATAGCTTATGCTGTCTACGGTACCGGAGTATACGATACGACAGCTTCTGCAAAAGTAGCGGAGTATTTGAACCGAGGCGAGATGGTCACCGTTGTCGACACGGTTAATGCAGCCGACCCCAAGAACGCAAAGAAAACGATTTCGTGGGCCAAAATTGAGCGCACGACAGGAAAACAAGGCTTCGTTGTGAGCTCCTACCTTGAAAACAAAGCGTTCGTTGTCTTGCGGCCATTGGAAGTCTTCAATATCAACCAAGCAGCAGGTAAAAGACTCGCGACAGTCCCGCCCGGCCAAGTGGGATTTATTGCCGAAGAAAAAGGTGAATGGGCAAAGGTCCGGTTTGGCTACAACATCTACGAAGATTGGACAATCAAACCCGAGGCAAAAAAATGGGTCGATAACCGGTGGGCTCAAGTCGAAGGCGTAAGCTATGATCCGGTGGCTATCGGGCAAGGCGTCGAGCTCGATAATGCACTCCAAAAGTTCAACGACAAGGACGCGAAGAAACAGGAAGCCGGTAAAAAGGAACTCCAGGGAATCATTTCAGACGGCAAGTCGCCATTCATAGCGATTGCGCAGAAGGCTCTCGACACCGAAGTGGCCACCCCTTCGACGCCTACCGAAACGCCCGCCGCAGACCAACCGTAGTAGTTCTACCGCTCTCGGTTTTACTTGCCATGGTCACACCGTCCTTGAAGGTCGTACCATGGCTTTCCAGAGAGCGGGCATTTCTCTCGCGATAACCAACGCCACGAAAACAGCGCGTTTTTATGCGCAGGTGTTTGGTGCCGCAAGTGTAGCGAGAGAAGAGAGGATGGTTGTACTTACCCTGCCCAACCTCCTCGTTTTCTTCATCGAACGCGAAGCGTTCGATGAAGCACTAAAGCCCACAGGTGAAGTCGCGGAGTTTGTCATGGGCAAGTTTACCTCGATGCTTACCGTCTCTGTCGAAACTTTGGACGAGGCTTACGGCAGCCTCAAGAATGCAGTCGAAGGCGGAGGTACCCCGTGTGGGCAGGCAGTCCCCTACCCTTGGGGAAGAGCCGCATACTTCAAAGACCCCGATAACCATCTGTGGGAAATCATTTGGAGAAACCCGAAAATATCCGCCGAATAAATTTCTTAACCTTCTTGACGTGTCTTTGTCTTCTCTCGGTGGTGGAATATGCCTACGAAAAAAACGACACGCAAAGCAGCCACGCACACAGAAAAAAAATTTGAGCCTAAGAAAATTTCTCCGGCTCTGGTTAAGGGCGCACACATCAAGAGCCTCGAAGAGTACAAGAAACTCTACAACCAATCGATTAAGAACCCCGAAGCGTTTTGGGGAAAAATTGCAAGAGAGCAACTCACTTGGTTCAAACCTTTCACGAAGGTCTTGAAAGCGAATTTCGCTAAAGCGGAACACCAGTGGTTCTTAGGAGGAAAGACAAACCTGTGCTATAACGCACTCGACAGACACCTCACCACAGAGCGCAAAAATAAGGCTGCTCTCATTTGGGAGCCGGATAATCCTAAAAATCCCTCGCGGACTTTTACGTACCAACAACTCCACTACGAAGTTTGCCGGGCGGCGAACATGCTTCTTACAATGGGCGTCAAGAAAGGCGACCGTATCACCATCTACATGCCGATGATACCCGAGCTTGCGATTATTACGCTCGCGTGCGCCCGCATCGGCGCAATACACTCGATCATCTTCGGGGGATTTTCCCCCGATTCGATTAAAGGGCGCATCATCGACGCGAAATCTGATTTTGTCGTGACCGCCGACACGGGGTATCGGGGCGGCAAGGTGATTCCCATCAAAGCGAATGTCGACGAGGCGTTAGACTCGATGGCCGAGCATGTCCGCAAGGTATTGGTGGTTAAGCACACAGGCGACGCGATCAATTTTGTCGAGGGGCGCGACGTGTGGTGGCACGACGCAATAGCAAAAGTTTCCGCGCACAACAAAGCCGCCGAGATGGATAGCGAAGATCCCCTCTTCTTACTCTACACTTCGGGCTCGACGGGTAAACCCAAGGGAGTGCTCCACACGACTGGAGGCTTCGGCGTTTTTATCTCTTACACGCATAAGATCGTTTTCGACATCCACGAAAACGATACGTACTGGTGTACCGCCGACTTGGGATGGGTAACGGGTCACAGTTATATTCTCTACGGGCCTCTCATCAACGGGTCGACCTCGCTCATGTTCGAAGGGATTCCCACGTTTCCCGACGTTGACCGTTTTTGGCAGGTCATCGAAAAATACCGCGTGTCGGTTTTCTATACGGCGCCGACGGCAATCCGCGCGCTCATGCGCTATGGCGATACGCCCGTCAAGAAGCACGACCTTTCTTCACTACGTATTTTGGGGTCGGTCGGCGAACCGATTAACCCCGAAGCGTGGCTGTGGTATTCCAAAACGGTCGGCAAAGATAAATGCCCTGTCGTCGATACGTGGTGGCAGACAGAAACCGGCGGCATCTTGATATCTGCGATACCCGGGGCTATTCCCACAAAGCCGGGTTCTGCGACTCTGCCTTTCTTTGGCGTTGAGCCTGTCTTGGTGGACGGCGACGGAAAAGAACTCAAAGGCGAAGCAGAGGGAAATCTGTGTATGCGCGCGCCGTGGCCGTCTCTCATGCGCGGCGTCTATGGCGATAAGAAACGGTTTTACGATACGTACTTTGCAACGTTCAAAGGGTACTATTTCAGCGGCGATGGTTGCCGCCGCGATAAAGACGGCTACTACTGGATTACCGGCCGCGTCGACGATGTCATCAACGTGAGCGGCCACCGCATGGGCACTGCGGAGGTCGAATCGGCGCTCGTTCTCCATCCGAAAGTGGCGGAAGCCGCCGTCGTCGGTTTTCCGCACGATCTCAAAGGGCAGGGAATTTACGCTTATGTGACTCTCAAGGAAGGGGTTCAGGTATCGGACGATTTGCGGCAGGAGCTCGTGCAGCAAGTCGCTAAAGAAATTAGTCCGATTGCAAAACCCGACGTCATCCACTTCACTCCCGGTTTGCCTAAAACCCGGAGCGGTAAAATTATGCGGCGTATCTTACGAAAAATTGCGGCGAACGAAGTCGATGCGCTGGGTGATATTACGACGCTCGCCGACCCGAGTGTGGTCGAGGCGCTCGTAAGAAACCGTATCAAGGTAAGGTAAAACTAGCCGTAAAAGGCTGTCCGAAGCCTCTCGAATCGAGGGTCTAACCTGTGTATTCTATTGTCAAACGGCGCAGCCGCGCAACGGGTTGGGAGAGAACTTTCGCAGTAGCGGTAGTTTTTTGCCTGAGTTGTAGTTCTACCGGTGTAAATCCCACACGAGCCGGAATAGTTAGTCAGCCCAGGGGTAGCGCGGGAGTTTTGGGCCCGCAGAGCGAGGGCACTCCGCCCGTAGCTATGGAAATTCATAGCCAGTGCCGAATAGTTAGTCAGCAAAAGGAGTGCCGCGCCGCATTATGGGTACAACCGTTCACACACGCGGCCTTTTACTACGGCTCTGAACGCCTCAAGGTCCGCTTCACGCACAAAGAAAAGACGATGGCGCGGGCCGACCTCGCTCTTCCGAATCTCCCTTTATCTACCGAAGTCGCCGAGGTTCGCGCAGTCGACTCGAAAACGGGGGGCACGCGCATAGTTAGTCTGAAATTGCAAGAAGGCACCGTGGTTGCGGACACTCCGCTTCTATTTTTCGACGCGCCTGCGGCAAAGCACCGCTTCTTGTGGCGCATCGCAACCGGAAAGCAGCCCAAGAGTGCGCAGTTCATCGCACCGACACGCATCGTCCTGCCGCTCTTGGACGACGACCACCTCGACGCTGTCGACATTCTGACGCAAGCGCGGACTCGCGTTGAGTTGCCGCGCGAGTTTGCGAAGCGCGAAGGCTTTGTCGAGAGTGTGCTCATTCCCAGCCGGGGCGAATTCTGGGTGAGTCAAATGAGCACGGGGACGGTGCACCGTTTCTTGCAATCGTCGATGCAATATGTGGGATCTATCCCGTTGACGGGAAAGTGGACGAAGGTTCTGGCATTAGACCCCGTGACGAACATGGTTTATGCGAGTAATTGGTTAAGCGACAACATTTCGGTAATCTCTGTTGAGACGCTCAAGGAGGTGCACTTAATCAAGACGAAGGGCATTCCTCGTGGCATGGCGTTTACTTCCGACGGGAAGCAAATGCTTGCGGCAGTCTTTGGTGGCAAGAGTGACCATGATAATGCGGGGGGCACGGTCATGATCGACCTTGCGACAGAAAAGCCGACGCCGATTTTGAAGGGAGGCGCGCACCGGCACGCGGTGAGGCTTCCGGGCGCGGCAGATATTTTTGCGGTTTCGGATATGGCGCGCAACAGAGTTTATTTTATCGAAAATGGAAAGAAGACGGGAGAGGTGCGCGTTTTCTCGAACCCGAACACGATTGTCGCTTCACCCGACGGTAAGTATCTTTACGTCTCGTGTCGCGGTCACAACAACGCGAAGTCTTTCTTGCTCAAGGGGCCGGATTTTGGTAGACTTCTCGTAGTCGATATTGCGACACGGCAAGTCGTCGAAGAAATTGAGGCCGGCAACCAACCTACAGGTCTCGACGTTTCGCCCGACGGCCGCTTTGTTGTACTCACCGATTTTTTAGACCGAGCTGTTCGAGTTTACGAGCGCCTCGATTGAGGTTATAGTGGTTATGAATCAAGGAGGATTTATGGCACATCTCGCGACTATTTTCTTTGTGGGCTACTCAGCCTTCATCTTCTCTCTTAGCATTCTCGCTTACTACCTCGGTAGGCGACTCGACTCGGCTTTCACCAACCTCAAGCGTTGGGGATTGCTTTCTATTCTGCAGCTCTTTGCGTGGGCAGCACTTTTTTTCTACGAGGCGTTCACCTCTCGTAACGCATGTTTTAGCGCCGTTCGTTCTTCTCTTAACGTTGTGGGGGTTCTTGCGCATCTTGCAAAAGCATTTCGCATGCCCACTGCATACACGGTTTTTTGCGGCGGTCTCGTGCGTGGCGCTCTTGAGTCTTGTTATTTTTGGATACTGGGCACCCGATATTATTTTGCGGCGCATCGCGATATCGACTGTGGCACTGGTTTTTCTCGTACCGCTTATCCGTGCGCCGATAAAGGGTACCTTTCTCGGTCACCTCACGAGCCATTTTGTCTTAAGTGGAGTCTTCGGCGTCTTAGCGCTTGTCTTCGCGACACGCCTTGTCTATTTTTTGGCGCTTCTCGCGATTGACAAACCGATGGAGAACTTTAGCGTCTGGCTGGACCTTATTCTTTTGGGCGTGGGACTTTTTGGCTCTAACCTGAGTACGTTTGCGTATGTCACGGTAAGCGCGGAAAGGCATTTTGAGCATAAGCGCAAGCTCCAAGGAATCTTGCACGAGAGCGAGAAAAAGGAGCGTTCGCTGCGCGAAAATTTGCCCATAATGCTTTATAGAACCGACGCCGAGGGGCGTGTCAACTGGATAAACCGTTCTCTCGTTGCGTTCTTAAACTACGCAAACCCAATCCACTTTGAAAAATACTGGAGTGAACAAATTCACGAGGCCGATAGGGGTAAGGTCCAAAAACTGGTAGCCAAATCGCGCAATACCGAGTCGCCGTATTTTATCGAGTACCGTGCAAAGCGGCATGACGGGCACTATTCGTGGCTCATGGAAAAAACAATACCGTTGCAAAACCGCTTCGGCGCGTTCGACGGCTACCTCGTTTCGATTGTCGATATTACCCTGACGAAAGAAATGGAAAAGGAGCTGGCGTTGCGAGAAGCAAAACTCCGCGCCATCTTCGACGTGTTGCCGGTGGGCATCCTTATTTACCGCGCGGATTTTACCTTTGATGCATTCAACAAAGCGGCCATCGAGATTATGCGTTCGAGTGAAGAAAGGTTCCGCACACAAACGATCGAACGAAGAACCTATTTTACCGCCGACGGTAAACCTCTCGCTCTGACAGATTGGCCTGTCGCTACCGCGTTCCACACGGGTAAGCCCGTCCGCGACATCGAACTCCACTTTACGACTGAGGAAGGCGAGACAGTCTACATTCTGGTTTCCGCAGAGCCTCTTCCTCCCGAGCAGACAGGCGTCGTGGTCGCTATCCGCGAAATCACCAAAGAAAAGCACCAGCTTGCGCAGATCGAAGAGCTGTCTCAGCAACTCATCGGCGCGATGGACGATGAGCGCGCTATGATGGCGCGCGAGCTGCACGACGGGGTGGGGCAGACTCTTACGTTTACAAAGATGGAAATTAGAGCCCGGCTCAAGAATATCACGCAGTTGAGCGCGCAAGAGAAAGACGCAATCATTCAGACGCTACAAAAGGCAGTCGAAGAGGTGCGCCATCTTTCGCACTCTCTGAGCCCACTCCATTTAGAAAACGTCGGGTTGCGGCTTGCCGTTGAAGACTTGCTTATGAACTTGAAACTTTCCGACGGCTATCACGTGGAAAGCAATTTGCCTGCGCTGCCGATGGTCTTGCCTTCGTTTCTGCAACTCAACGTCTACCGCATCATCCAAGAAGCGCTCTCGAATGCGGTGAAATATGGCGATAAAACTCTGAAGCTCGAAGCGCACGAGACAGACGAAGGGTTTTCTCTCTCAATCACAAACGGGGGCTATGTTCGGCTGACGCAGCCACCGTCCACGGGTTCGGGAATTGGGCTCCTCACGATGCAGCAGCGCGCGCAGATGCTCGGCGGCAAGGTCACCTTTGATCGCAGCGAGAAGACGTTCACGGTAAATCTTTTTGTTCCACTGCCAAAGCCAGAGGACCAACCATGAAAACTCTCTTCGCCGCACTTCTGACGCTTCCCGTGGTTCTGGTGGCCCTCGCCCCGCAATCGTTCGACAGAATTTTGGAAGTCCGCACTTTTTTAGTGTGGCACAACGTCGTCGAATTTGCGAGCGTCATCGTCGCGTTTTCCATCTTCGGCATTGCGTGGTTTGGGCAAGGGGATAAAAGCAAGCCGCGCGTGGTTTGGGTGAGCTCGCTTTTCTTCATTGTGGGAGTGCTCGATTTTATGCACGCTCTTTCCTACCCCGGCATGCCCGACTTCGTGACGCTTAATTCTGCGAACAAGACGCTCCACTTTTGGCTCTTCGCCCGCCTTTTTACGGCGCTCGCGCTCTTGAGTATCACACTCCCCTATTTCGAGAAGTCACGGCGCGTGCCGTTCTTCTTTGGAGTCTTCTTCTCGATAGCAATCCCTTCTACGATTTATTTTGTGACAATCTATTTTCCGCAAACGCTTCCAGAGACATTTGTCGTCGGCACGGGTCTGACATTTTTTAAGAAAATGGCCGAATGGGTAATTATTGCCCTTTTTGCGACGGGGCTTTATTTTTCATTAACGCATCGTTGGCGTTCGCACGGTGCCGCACGGCCTTATTATATTTTGGGTGTCTATCTCTGTATCCTCAGCGAAATTATTTTCACTCTCTATTCTGCGATGCACGACACGATTAACCTTCTCGGGCATGCGTACAAATTTGCCGCGTATTACTTTATTTACAAGGGGCTTTTTGTCTCGGCGATTGAAAGACCGCAGAGACGCATCGAGTCTTTGAACGAGCGGCTTTTCTTCTTGCTTGAGAAATACCGCAACTCGGAAAGGCGCACGCTCAATTTATCGCAGGCGCTGACCCGCGTTCAAGACAACGAGCGCAAAATGATTGCGCATGAACTGCACGAAAATCTCAACCAAACTCTTTCTCTCATTTCGTTAGAAATCCAGACGTATGTCTCAAACCTGCCGCCGCTGCCTAGTCGAAAGAGCATTAACTTGCAAAAATATATCCGAGACGCTCTCCATACGACGAACATAATTGCGATGCAGCTCAACCCAAACCAAATCGAGACATTGGGATTAAAGACGGCTTTAGAAGACCTCATCAAAGAGCACACGGGAATGCGCCGCTTTCAGTCGACGGTTCTCCTCGGCGCACTGACTGAAAATGTGCCACCCGAATGGGGGCTGCACATCTTTCGTATTCTCCAAGGGTGGCTGCTTCTGATGAGCGAACTTTCGACCGCGACTGCGTTCACGTTGCGTGCTGTTGAAGTGAGGGAGCGCATCATGCTCACAGCCACGCACAACGGCGTACCGCGCGACACAACGGAAAGCGAGCGCGAAGGGATTTTGATTCGAAAGACTCTTATCGAAGCGCGTTCAAAGATTTTCGGCGGGGCCGTGCACTTCTTTGCACAAAGCCCCGGCGAAACAATGGAGTTGAGCGTACCGAAACGGAAGGCACTTAGGCGGCAACGACCGAGCGCACAATCTCTTTAACTTTGTCTGCGTGGAAAGGCTTCACGATGAAGTTGCGTGCGCCTTGCATCATGCACGATTGAATCGTCGCTTCTTTACCGATAGCGCTTACCATGAGGATGCGCGCGTCGGGCGAAGTCTCTAAAATTTTCTTGAGTACCGTCAAGCCGTCGACAATCGGCATCGTAATGTCGAGCGTTATCAGATCCAAGCTGCCTTTGAGAGTCGCGTATTTATCCAACGCTTCTTGCCCATTCGAGGCGATGTCTACTACTTCGATGCCGCAATCCGCCAAAATTTGCGAGAGCTGCTTTTGCGTGAGTTTCGAGTCGTCTACGACGAGTGCTTTCTTTTTGTTTTCCATTTTCTTCTCCTTTTGTATCGTTTCACATAGCGGCACAGCCGCTATGTGAAACTGAATTCTATTATCTCCTTTGCAATTTTGTCGAGCGGCAAGACCCGCGTCACTGCGCCGCATTTTTGCGCTTCTTTGGGCATCCCAAAAACAACGCAGCTTTCTTCGTCTTGGCCTATGGTGAAGGCTCCCGCTTCTTTCATCTCGAGAAGCCCGCGCGCTCCATCGTCGCCCATCCCCGTCAAAATCACTCCCACGGCATTTTTGCCCGCGTTATTTGCCACCGAACGGAAAAGCACGTCGACAGACGGGCGGTGGCGGTTGACGAGCGGGCCGTCGATGACGTCGACAAAGTAGCGGTGGCCGCTGCGCTTCAAGACCAGGTGTTTGTTGCCGGGCGCAATTAAGACACGACCGCGCAAGACCGAGTCGTTCTTCTCCGCTTCCTTGACGGTCACCGCACTCAATCCATCTAACCTTTCTGCAAAAGAGCGCGTGAATTTTTCGGGCATGTGCTGCACAACGACGACGCCCGGCGTGTCGAGCGGCAGATCCTCGATGACTTCGCGTAATGCCTCTGTGCCGCCGGTCGAAGCGCCGATCGCGATCACCTTCTCTGTCGTCTCGCGTAGAATTTGACCGCCTGCCGGAAGCACTGCGTCTGCCGTGTATTTTTTTCCGGGAGACCTTTCTTTTTTCGCTCGTGTGGGAATTAGCCTGTCGAGCTTCGCTTGCGCAGCGGCGTGAATTGCGTCGACGATGCGGATTTTCGATTCCTCGAAAAACTGCCGTGTGCCGAGTTTGGGTTTTTCAATCACCTCAACGGCGCCAAATTCGAGAGCCTTCGAGAGAGTGTCTGTACCCTTGGAAACGAGAGTCGAGCAAATGATGATGGGTATAGGCCGCTGCGTCATGATTGTGCGCAGAAAAGTCAGTCCGTCCATGCGCGGCATTTCAACGTCGAGAATAATTACATCCGGCAGAACCGTCTTCATCTGCTCTGCCGCCAAAAATGGATCGCTATGCGAGCCGATGATTTCGATTGCGGGCTCATCCGCTAAAACTTTCGCCAGAGCATGCCGCACGAGCGCAGAATCGTCGACGAGAATGACTTTGGTTTTGCGCCCGTGGTTCACGTTATCCCCGTTTTACGAAAATACTCGGCTCGACTCGCTTTAAGTCTTCGGTTGCGCCGAAGATCGAGTCGGCGTGTCCGGTAAAAAAGTACCCGCCTTTGCGTAAATTGGCGGCGCACCGGTTCGCAATTTTTACGATGTCTTCGCGCGAAAAATAGATGAGCACGTT
>CAUJII010000225.1 GCA_963205035.1 Spirochaetota bacterium | reverse complement strand
GGAATAAAATACATGTGGAGCTGCGCCGTTGTAATTCGCGCGACCGGCACTCCCTCCGTTTGAGTTAAATCGACCACGGAGAACAAATAGCGGCACCCCACGCGCTGTCAACCGATTCGATAGCAAACGGAGTGAGTTTAGGCGGGAACTCGCGGGCGCGGGATTTGTTGGTGGGTAACTTCACAGACAACATTGCATTCAATGCGCCGTAAATCTGAAAGCCTCGCAACTTTGCGCGCAAAGTTGCTGCTAAAGCGGCGAAGACGCCTGCTTTCAGTTTTCCGGCACCCCCCTAACAAATCCCGCACCCGCCCGAACTCGCTCACCAATTTTTACTTGACCCGCCGCAAACCCTTGAGCAGGATTGCTCATGGTTCGTGTAATAACTATTCTTGCAATAGCCTCTTTAATCCTGGGATGCGGAAGCTCGGGCGGCGACACTGCGTCCGGAGGTTCAGGTGGCGGCGGCGGTGCCACCGACACAACGGCACCCATCGTTTCTTCGACAACTCCCTCAGATGCGGCAACGAGTATCGCTATCACGACAACCGTCAAAGTTGTCTTTGGCGAAGCGATGGACACAGCAACAATCACAGCACCCACGACTGCAACGTGCGGGGGCACTCTCCAAGTCTCGTCGGATAACTTTGCAACTTGCGTGGCAATGTCCTCCGCCACGCCCGCTGCGTCGGACGCCAACGCAGCCTTTACAATGACACCTGCGGCAAGCCTGGCGAACAGTACCGTCTATAAAATCCGCGTGACGACGGCCGCAAAAGACGCCTCGGCGAATGCGCTCGCGGCACAATACACATCGACAACGGGATTTACGACGGTGGCGGGCGGCGACGTGACGCCACCGACAGTCTCATCGACAACTCCCACCGATGCAGCCACCGGGGTTGCCTTGAGTACAACTATCGCCGTCACGTTTAGCGAAGCGATGGACACAGCAACAATCACAGCACCCACGACTGCAACGTGCGGGGGCACTCTCCAAGTTTCGCCGGATAACTTTGTAACTTGCGTGGCCATGTCCTCCGGCACACCGACTGCATCCGGGGGAAACACAGTCTTCACAATGACACCCTCGGCGAATCTTTCAAGTTTGAAAACCTATAAAGTGCGCGTGACGACGGCTGCAAAAGACGCTTCTGCGAATGCAATCGCCGCACAATACACATCGGCGACAGGATTTACGACGCTCTACAGCCACACCATTGCAATCGATGGAACAAATGATTTCAATATATCCGAGAACGAATTTGCCTCTTCAAACACGGGAAAACTTTACGTTTCTTATGATAAAGACAACGTCTATGTCGCACTCACGCACGCAGACATTCAAGCCGGAGGAGCGGGAGGCGGCAATAAATTTGTATACGTTATTTTCAATTCAGACGGCACTCTTGCAACAGGCAGCACAAATTCATCCGACAGCAAGGCGGTCTTTGGCGCGAGCAAAAAAATGCAGTATAGCTGGAAAGAGCGCGTCGATGGCGCAAATTACACCGAATACCAGTCGGCACCGGGCGGCACTTGGGCCGCATGGACTTCGGGGGGAGCGTCCAACCGAGCCGCAGGCTTTGTTGAGGCGAGCATTCCCCGCGCGTCTTTCGGTTCTCCCTCAAAGTTGCAGATCACGTTTTATATTATCGACTACAATGGCGATAGCGGAAAAGGCTGGCTCTACAACATGCTAAACGGTGCAACCGACGGCACAGGCAACCCTGCCCGCGACCTGGTGAAGTATGTCGAGATTGACTTTAGCGCCTCGAAGACACCGAACGACGCTGCGAATATAAAGAATTTTTAGACACGGGTGTCAGAGAAATCAGGTGGAGTCGAGGCGAAAAATTTTGCCGCCTCTTAGAATAAGTATCCATGAAAATCACGAGCAGGTTGCAAACCGTTATGCGAGGCTTTTCTAAGAGGAAAAGCCGGCGCTCGTGATTTTCTAAAGCCACAAGGCATAATTTTTCGTAAAGCGTCAGAATACCTACCTGATTTATCTGGCACCCGCAGACACGGGCGCATGATAAATCAGGTGGGGTTCTTTAATTCCACCAATGCTCGACTTCGAGAGATACCATGTAGTGCTCGTGCCTATCTTCGCCATAACTGAAGACGTTGTTGCTGTTGAGAGCAGGCGAATAGTTATTCGGAAACGCTGCGTGGACGTTTGAAAGTTGCATTCCAAAAAGCAAGCGTATCGTCGGGCGATTATAGATCCCACGGCCGTTAGGATTTAAGACAGGCCCCAGTTTTAGTTGCAGAGAGTTTCGCCGGTTTGTGTCGCCATATTCCAACCCCCGCATGTCGGGGCTGCCCGCAGTCGACGCCTCGATCGAATCATAGTGCTCGCGGTATAAATTTCCGAGAGTTGAGAACTCCGTCGTATAAGAGACTTCCATAAGCGCGTGCAGAATACTCGTTATGTAAAACTGCGGTCGCACCGTAAATGTCATCAGGTTGCGGTTGGCCTCGCTGGGTTTGTAGACATTGTCTTTGTCCCACGAAAAAATCATGATCGTGCCGAGATTGATGTCGAGGCGATCTTTCCATACCTGCCACTGCATCTCGTCCGCAAAAATGAATTCATAGCGTTCGTCGGTGAAGTCGTTCGTATAGATGCGCTTTGTGATGCCGTTATACGTTTCATCGACAAAGCGGTCAGCTCGTTTGCGCACAAAGCTAAAACTCATATCGTTCCACATCAGTTTTACTGGCCCCAAACGGTCTTTCAAGTTAAAGCCCAGCCAAAGCGACGCCTTCCACGCGGGCGACGAACGATTGACTGCGTTTGGAAAATAATCCTGCAAACCTGGGTTTTGGAGCAACCAGTTTTGGAGAGCCTCTCCTCGAATGACATCGATGTAAGGAATGCCCGGAGTCTGGTAAGGCGCGTTGGGCGAACCTGCCGGTGAACGTTCGAGCATAAGTTGAAACCCCGCACCGGACTGGAAGCTCTCCGCCCAGCGAAACCAATCTTTGACGGGTGATGTAGTCCAAGTGTATTTAGCCAAAGCACCCAGGGTCGGCGTCGTATTGTAACCGACTGTCGAAAAATTTGTGTTCGTCGTCAAGCGTTCCTGCTGCATCGAATAACCCGAGTCGCCTACGGCAACAAAGTATTCGAGCTTGTCGGGGATTTTCTGCCCGACGCGCAGACCGACCGTTTCCCAAAAGAGTTGCGAAACATACGCATCGTACATGCCGATGTAACCCATGTTATACCAAATTGAACCGACCTGAACGTGCGAATGGTTGAAGACAGCGTTCTCAACGGTGAGATAAAGAAGCGTGAAGCGGTAATTCGCCAGACTACCAAACCCCGAATCCGAATTGCGAAAAGAACCGCCCTCGACGCGAAAGAAGAGATCGGAGCGGATGTCGCGCTTGTTCTCGCTCTGCATGAGGTGCGTCGTTACGCCGAGCATGAGCCACGGCGTCTCGTTCATGAGCCGTCCCTGCGCGGGCTGGTAGCCCAGGGTAGACGAACCCGCACCAAAGTCGTCTCGCGCCATCATGCGAAAATAGCCCGAAAACTCGACCATGCTGGGTGCGGGCTTTTTTTGCGCAGGGCCTGTGGGATTTATCGCACTTGCGGAAACTGGCGTAGTTACTCGCGTATTGCTATCACCATTAGGTTCACCCGTGGCCTCGCTTGCCGCTTTTTCACCCGACGAGCGCAGCAGTCGGATTTTTTCTCCTTCTTGAGCTGAAAGACTCGAAGTCAGTAAAAGAATAGTTATTACAAAAAAGAAGCTCCGCATCGCTAACCCGTCGAACAATTCCCGCCGCCCGAAATTTTTGTCAAAATGACCGCCGTCAAAGGCGTCACAGCCCACGTACTCGTCGTATAGCTCCACCCCGCCCCATTCGTTTCTGTGATGCCGGAAATCCCCGAAATACCGTTTAGCCAAAAATCGGCTTCCGAGGTGCCGTCCGAACCGTCGCGGTCTTTGACCTGCGCCAGTGCGCACCACCTCCCCCCGCCCGTCTCGACGGTGAAAGTTTTTGTCACCGAGCTCATGTTGACGAGCACACGAAACTCGCTGCGGCCGTTGATAACTGCGAGAGCAGAGCCCGAGCATGCGGCACCTTTTGTAAAGAGCGAATACTGCTGGTTATCCGCCGCAGAGTCGAAATTTGAATTGCCTGTTGTGGGATCACTCCCATATCGAAAGGCAGGGCATGAGCGGCGCAGTTGCGTCATATAAGATACGAAATGGAAAAACGGTCGGTTTGCGGCAAGCTGCCCCCACTTGATGGAGTTGCCGCTTTGCGACTGGTCTTGCTTTCCTTTGTCGCGCATGAACTCTTGACCTTGCTGGAGCATCGGTATTCCATGCGAAGTCATCAGGATAAAGCTGCCTGCCGCCGCTTTGAAGACATTGCCTTGCACCGCGTGAGCTACAGATTCTTCGTCGTGGCTTTCGATGTAGTTAAGCGTGTCGACCGGGTTTAAGCTCACCGCCTGCCAGATGCCATCGTCGCGGCTTTTGGAGAAATACACCGCAGCGCGCGCGCGGTTCGTCGTCGCCACCTCGCTCTTGCCTTGAATGAAGCCCTTCACCGACTCGCGGTAATAATCGTTCCACTG
>CAUJII010000224.1 GCA_963205035.1 Spirochaetota bacterium | reverse complement strand
CACCTTGCTGATGTGGCAAAGCCCGTCGCGGCCCGGCATGATCTCGATGAACGCGCCGAAGTCTGTAATCTTGCGGACAGTCCCTTCGTATGTCTTGCCGATTTCCGCTTCTGCAAATTGGCCTTCGATGAGCGAACGTGCCTTGCGTGCAGACTCGGCGTCGTTAGAGGCGATTTGGACTAATCCATTATCATCGACGTTGATTTCAACGCCGGTTCTTTCGATAATCGAGCGGATGTTCTTGCCGCCTGGGCCGATGAGTTCGCCAATGCGATCGCGCTCAATCGTCAACGTGGAAATACGCGGTGCATTGTCTTTGAGGTCTGCGCGCGGCTTTTCGAGAGCTTCGGCCATTAGAGCCAAAATATGCAAGCGGCCAGCCTTCGCCTGGTGTATTGCCTTTTCCATAATTTCATAACTGATGCCTTGCACTTTGGTATCGAGTTGAAATCCCGTGATGCCTTTTGTCGAGCCAGCAATCTTGAAATCCATGTCGCCGAAATGGTCTTCAAGGCCTGCGATGTCAGTCAACACGGCAAACTTATCGCCCGTCGTGATGAGTCCCATAGCGATACCTGCAACAGGCGCCTTAATCGGAACGCCACCGTCCATGAGCGCGAGTGCACCCGAGCACACCGACGCCATCGACGACGAACCGTTCGATTCGAGAATTTCTGAAACGACACGCATTACATAGGGAAAGCGCTGCGCGTCGGGCACAACGGCCGCGAGCGAGTTCTCGGCGAGCTTGCCGTGGCCAATTTCACGCCGTCCCGGGCCGCCGTAGCGCCGCACTTCACCCACACTGTACGGAGGAAAGTTATAGTGGAGGTAGAAACGGTTCGACGATTCGCCTTCAACGTCGTCGGTTCCTTGCGCATTCGACTCGGTGCCCAAAGTTAGCGCACCCAATGACTGCGTTTCACCACGCGTAAAGAGCGCCGAACCATGGACTCCCGGAAGAACACCGACCTCTATCGAAATGGGACGCACTTCGTCGAGCTTGCGCCCGTCGGCACGCAGACTCTCGTGGAAAATTTGATCGCGCACGACATCGACTTCGAGATCGTCGATGATTGTTTTCACAATCTTTTTCTGTTTCTCCGCTTCGTCTGTCGCGAGAGTGGCGAGTTCTTTTTCCATCGTCTCGATGAGTTTCTTTTTTGTGTTATCGATAGCCGACTGCCGCTCGAATTTGCCTTTAACCGCATTGGCCGCTTTCATGTCGGCAAGCCCCATGCCTTGAATCTTTTGAATGAGCGCAGAGTGGTCGGGTTTTTCTACAACCGCCATGCGGGGCTTGCCTGCTTTTGCCTTGAACGCTTCTTGCATTTTGCAAAGGCGGATGATTTCTTGATGCCCAAATTTTACCGCAGCGAGCATATCTTCTTCAGACGCCTCGTCCGCGCTGCCTTCAATCATCGTCACAGCTTTGATTGTGCCTGCGAGAGCCAAGTTGATATCCGATTGTTTGATTTCATCTTTGTTCGGGAACAAAAGAAATTTACCCGCAACGCGCGCAACGCGCACACCGGCAACGGGCCCGTCAAACGGTAGTCCAGAGATTGCAAGCGCAGCAGAAGCAGCCGTGATTGCATGGACGTCGGCACTGTAGTTTTTTTGCGCGCTCAAAAGCGTGATAAAAATCTGCACTTCGTTCGTGAAGTTGTCGGGAAAAAGCGGTCGGATGGGTCTATCGATAACACGCGATGTCAGAATCTCTTTATCTGTCGGGCGTCCCTCGCGCTTGATAAATCCGCCGGGGAATTTCCCCCCTGCGTAGTATTTCTCTCTGTATTCGACGGTCATCGGGAAGAAGTCGAGCCCCTCGGCAGCCTTCTTGGCACCCGTCGCGTTTGCCATGAGAACCATATCACCCCAGCGCAAGAGGACAGAGCCGTCGGCTTGGCGTGCCCATTTGCCGGTTTCGAGTTCGTAGAGCTTTCCAGAAACGTCCACGCTTTCTTTGTGGACAATAAAATTATGTTGCATAGTTCCTTCTTAAATAGGTTTTCTACTCCCTTGGCTTAGGCTTTGGGAGCGAGGACTACTCAAGAAAAGTTATTTACGGAGATTGAGTTTAGCGATGAGCGCTTTATAGCTTTCTACGCTGTTGCGGCGTAGGTAATCGAGCAAACGGCGTCTTCTGCCCACCATCTTCAAAAGGCCAACGCGCGAATGATGGTCTTTTGTGTGATTGTGAAAATGCCCTGTGAGGCGATTGATTTTTTCTGTCAGAAGCGCTACTTGTACCTCGACCGAACCAGTATCTTTCGACGATTTTTGGTGTGCAGCGATAACCGTTGCCTTTTCTGCAGTTGCGAGCATAATTTCCTGTTTTTAACTTTTCCCTTTTGTTTGAGCCATAGCCTCAAGTCAAAACAGGCTGACAAGTTATTTGAGGGGGGAGGCGCGGGTGACTAGGGTCTATGGGCCGGATCTCAAAATCGACAGACGAATTGCGATGCAGATTTTGGGAATTCTCAAGACGATCCCAGGCGCATCGGAATATGGGTTAGAGCAGGAAGCCGATACGCCGCAACTCACGATAAAAATTAAGAGAGAG
>CAUJII010000223.1 GCA_963205035.1 Spirochaetota bacterium | reverse complement strand
GGATAAACATTCGCGATTACGCTTATCACTCCCACACCTCCAATCGAAAGCACAGGCAAGATGAGATTGTCGTCGCCCGAAAGCAGCGTCAGTTTGCCCGCTGTCGCTTGAACGATTTGTGCCATGAATCCCAAATCGCCAGTCGCTTCTTTGATCGCAACAATGTTATCGTGCTGAGCGAGTTCAATCACCGTATCGAGGGTCATTCCCACAGCGGAACGGCCGGGGATGTTGTAGAGCACAACGGGAGCTTTCGAGGCGTCGGCAATTTTTTTGAAATGCGCGACGAGACCCGCTTGCACCGGTTTGTTGTAGTACGGATTCACCAAGAGCACGGCGTCTGCACCCGCTTGAGTTGCGTGCTTCGTGAGAGAAATTGCTTCAGCTGTGGAGTTGCTGCCGGTGCCCGCGATAACTACCGTGTCGCTGCGTTTCGCCTTCGCCCACTCAATCACTTTCGCAATCACCTCGGCGTGCTCTTCGTGCGTGAGCGTCGGCGATTCGCCCGTCGTGCCACAGGGGACTAACCCTTCAACGCCTGCGTCAATTTGCGCTTCGACAAGTTTCTTCAAAGCCACCCAATCGACCTTCTCGCCATCGGCGGTAAAGGGCGTGATGAGCGCGGTATATGTACCTTGGAGTTTGAGAGTCATCGCAGAACCTCTTCGAGAAAACTTTGAAGCATGCCACCTTGAAAGCACTTTAAGACACCGCGTCAAATGCGATTGGGTTGGACGAGCGCGCGCCATAAATCAGGTGGGGTCGAGTCGTTAATTTGAAACACCTACGTCTAGCGCCCACCCCCAGCGGATACCTGCACCGAGGCAATGCTGTGAATTTTGTTCTGACCGCCGCCCTTGCGCACGTCCATCACGCAACCTTGCGATTGCGTATCGACGACTTAGACAGCCCTCGTGTGCGAGACGAATATATCGCCGATATTTTTGAAACCCTACATGCGTTGGGAATCTCTTGGCAGACAGGGCCGTTCTCGCCTTCCGAATTGTCTACCTTCAGTCAACACCGTCGGTTGAACGCATACCATGCGTTGATTGCGGCGTGCATCGAAAAAAACCTGGTCTATGTTTGCACATGCTCGCGCCGAGACCTACTAAATCGCACAAACTCTCTGCGCTACGACGGCCATTGCCGTAGCGCACGCCATCCGATGACTCCGGAAAGCGCGCTCCGATTTCGCGTCGCAGACGAGCCATTGTGCATAAGCGACCGCTTGCTCGGGCGCGTTAGCATCGACCTTCCGAACACAACAGGAGACTTCTTGATTAGACGGCGCGGTGGACTGCCCGCATACCATGTCGCGTCGCTCGTGGATGATCTGACAGATGCGGTGGATTGTATCGTGCGCGGCGAAGACTTGCTCCCATCGACGGCTGCGCAACTCGCACTCGCAAACGCTGTCGGCGGCAATGCACTGGAGTTTGGTAACGTGGGATTCGTACATCACCCACTCATGCGAACTGCGAGTGGAGAAAAGCTCTCCAAAACACAAAAGGCGCCTCGTTTACAAAAGAATAGCGCAGAGGCAATCGAACAAATCTATCGTGAGGCGGGTTTGTTTTTTGGGTGTAGCGATGCGCATGATCTGCCAACGCTTGGTCGATGCATCGATGCCCATTCACAGCGGGAACTTTAGCAGCAATCCCGAGAGGAACGCCCACTCCGCTAAGAGTCTGTACCGGTTGTTCTTAAGAAAGAAGCGTTCAAAAAAAAGGACAAGGCCGGGCGCCAACAAGAGAAACGCCGAGATAGAACAGAGTAGTGTCTTGCTCGCGCCGAAATAAAGAGGTAAGAGGAGTGCAAGGCCGCCCGCCAAGAACGAAACGAGAATAGTTAGTCGCCGTACTTTCTGGCGCGAAAGGACATTCAGGGCAAAAAGCAAACCATCCTTTTTGTCGGCACGGAATTCAACGACCGAATTCATAAAGAGGTTAAGCCACGCTGCGACAAGAAAGAGAGTAACTATTACATACTCCAATGAACCGGCCTCAGCGCGGGAATTCAGCCATGGCGCAAACCAAACACCGCAGGTATAAATCAATCCCACCGATAACTCCTTGCCAAAGCGCACCTTGCCCCAGAACGCCAACACTAAATGCATCAGAGAAAGTGCGGCAACGAGTGCGCCCGCTGAGAAAATAAGGTCTCGCAAAAAAACAAACGCCAACCCCGTCGCTGCGGCGGCACATAAAATTGTGAGCCACGCGAGCACTTTGAAATGCCGGTAGTGAAACTCATGCCGCGCGTTGTTCGACGCTCCCCCCGACTTACGCGCGTCCAAGAGATGGTCCGCCGTATAGATACTCCAGACGCTCAATGGCAAGACAATCCACCACGCAAAAGACATTTGCGCTTCAAAGACCCGTTGCGCAAGTGCAGCAGACCCCAAGACGCTAATCGAAATGTCGAGACTCAAGACCTCGGAGTAATAGCGGAAACGACTCCACACCGTTGCCATGAAAGACATTTTTGTGGTGTGTGCAAGTACATCTCTATAAATCGGGACTATGCGAAGGGACCGGCGGTGGGTCGCCGGGGTTTTCTACCGCCCAAAAAGTGATGATTTCTTCGAGAAAGCCGGCCGAGACATCCCACCCTTCTGAATCTGCCGAATAGTTAATCGAAAAGAAGCGGCGGATGGCGCGCCGCGACGGCTTTTTCCACAGTTGAATGAGTCCATAAATCAAAAGCGACACGCTCACCCTCAATGCCGCCGCCACAAAATGCAGCGTATCGTATTCCGTCGGCGCAAACCGGGTCGTCACAATCGCAAACTTGCCTTCCGCGCCCCGGTTATACTTCCGCGTCACGGCCCGACGGATCTGGTTCCGCATCTGGATCCGCAAATACCGCTCCGAAAAGAGCATGATTTCCGCTCGTTTTCCGCGCCACAGCCCGGCCTCGGCCTCGGGCAAGCTCACACTCGTGACTAACTGTTTCTCTTTCATGTTTTCTCCTTAGGGGTATTGCTCCCATTTGTGGGAATGCCCCCCTCTATATATTAAATGCCCAGAAACCGTGTTTTTTTCTCACTTTTCGGAAAAAAAATTAAATTTTGGAGTAACTATCACAAAAAAGCGCCGGGCGAACCATCCGCAATTGTTAGTCGTTACGCTTCGATTGCGGAAAGCCATTCTCCTCGACGCCGCTGGTCGTAAAAAAATACTTTCCCCATGCAAAACCCTAATTGGTCAGATAAATTCGGCACCCGCAAAAAACTCCAAACGGCAGCAGGCGAAGTGGTCTACTACTCTCTCCCCGAGCTGGCTAAAAAATACCCCGGGATAAACAAGCTTCCTTATACTATACGCATTCTTCTCGAAGCGGCGCTGCGCCAAGAAGACGGCTTCATCATCGATGAAAACCATGTCAAGGCGATTGCCGAATATAA
Source organism: Spirochaetota bacterium (assembly GCA_963205035.1). Lineage (GTDB taxonomy): Bacteria > Spirochaetota > Leptospiria > Turneriellales > Turneriellaceae > Turneriella. The sequence goes on along the minus strand of CAUJII010000223.1, from coordinate 379 downwards.
CCCAAAGACCGTCAAAGACCAAGAAATCCCCTTTAAGCCCGCGCGCGTCATCATGCAAGACTTCACCGGTGTGCCCGGCGTAGTCGATCTCGCCGCTATGCGCGATGCGATGACCGACCTCAAACTCGACCCCACAAAAATTAACCCGGCGCTTCCCGTAGATCTCGTGATCGACCACTCGGTGCAAGTCGATTTCTTCGGCACGAGCGACGCGCTCGAAAAAAACAGCAAAATGGAGTTCGACCGCAACCGCGAGCGCTATGAATTTTTGCGTTGGGGGTCCGGCGCTTTTTCGAATTTTCAAGTCGTCCCTCCGGCTACCGGCATCGTCCACCAAGTCAACTTAGAGTACCTCGCGAAGGTTGTGCAAACGCGCACG
>CAUJII010000222.1 GCA_963205035.1 Spirochaetota bacterium | reverse complement strand
ATGGATAAGGCGCACATGCGCGCCGTTTTTGCGGCCCACGCGCTGCCGCAAGTGGATTATTTCACCGTCGAAAATACGACGGCTATCGACGTAGCTCAAATCGACAAGCGCATTGAGAGCGAGTTGGGTTATCCTGTTTTTATTAAACCGTGCAACATGGGGAGTTCTGTTGGCGTCCACCGCGTCACGGAAAAAGCGGGACTTACTGCCGCAATGGCAGACGCAGCGCGATTCGACGACCACCTGCTTTGTGAAAAGGGGGTTGCTGTGCGTGAACTCGAAGTGGGCATCTATGGAAACTTTCCTGACTACACTCTCTCCTCGGTGGGAGAAATCCGCGCGAACCACGATTTTTATTCGTATGATGCGAAGTACCTCGACCCGAAAGGCGCTGAACTTTTTTTGCATGCTAAAATCGACAGTAGCACAGAAGACGCACTCCGCCGATTAGCGCTCAGTGCATTTGCCGCCGTGCGGGGCGACGGTTTTGCTCGCATCGATTTTTTCCTCGATAAAGAAAACGGAAAGCTCTTCCTCAACGAAATCAATACGCTGCCTGGTTTTACCCCCATCAGCATGTTTCCACAACTTTTCAAAGAGGCGGGGGTGTCGGGTGAAAGCCTCACCAAGAAATTGATCGCTTTAGGTTTTGAACGGTTTGCGAAAAGGCAAGCTCTTCTCAAAGCGCGGCGGTAATCATCCTCAGTGCAAGGCGATTTTACACTCTCGTATCATTTTTACAGCGCAAACGACCATCGTAACCATTTTGATTTATTCTTAGATACCGATGGCGAAAGCCTCTTAGAAACTTGGAAGCACATTGCGTATCCGAAGAGAGAGAAGGCTTCTGAGGGATTGCTCTTCTTACACGCGTCCTTGCACCGGCGGGTGTATTTAACCTTTGAAGGAGTTCTCTCTGAGGAAAGGGGCCGCGTGCGTATATTGCGGCGCGGCAAGTTTATGAGAAAGGCGACCAGAGAGAGTAGCAGCGCATCAGTGCAAGACAAAAGTTCCCTCTATCTTTTTCCGGCTGACGCGGTGAGTAAAACCCCTGCTTTGTGGGTTGTCTTATGAGCGAGCTGCGCGTACCCGACATCCCTTTGCCCCGGCCTTTCTTGCGTGTGCTGGTCGAAGAGCCCGTCACGAAAGAAGACGTTGAGAAGGTGAGGGGTTCTCTCAGTCTTAGAATCAAAGAGCTTGAGGGGGAGCTTAAACAAGAACGCGAGATTAACCGTAAGTTCAGTCAATCCGCCGAAGTCTTAGGCGACATTCTTGCTGCGCCCGATTTTCGTGCATTGAGCTATAAGACCGAAAGTTTACCCAAAGCGGAAGAACCCGCAGTCGTAGGTTTTCAAGTACAGGTCAACGAAGCCCCCGCCGAATATGTTCCAGTCGAAGAGATCGAGCTGACAGACGACGAAGTGAAAAAGACAGAGACAACTGTGTCATCGGGCGCGGGATGAAGTCTCTCCGATTATTTTTTCTTCTCGCGGCATTTGCCGCTGCCGCAGCAGAAGACCCGATGATGTTCCCCTCCGGTGAAGAGTTGCCCGACGATGGGTTCCTGACTCTCGAAGCGGGCGCGGGGTATAACACCGACGAGACTGCGCGCTACATCAAGGCGCCTCTTTTTTTTACAGGTGCGTCTTCCTACCGCGAGATTAGCACACGCATCGTCTTACTTTCAGACATGGTGCATGCGTCGGAGTATTTTTCCGGCAACAGTTCTTTCTTGGGAGCGACAGGACTCTATCTCTATAATTTTGGCTTGGTCGATATCGACTATTTGTCATGGCATGGCCGCAAGTGGTCTATAGGTTTGGGTGCGGGCCTTGCGCATCAGGGTTTCTTGTTCTCGCGCGCGCCGAAGTCTGCGCATGCCGTTGTCTTGAGATTACGCGCGCAAGCGTTCGTCTATTGGTGGGATTATATCGCGACACAAGGGGTCTTGACTCTGCCCGTTGCTCTCTATCAAAGCGCAACTGATAATTTTCTGATACTCAATGCCGAGTTAAACACACTATTTGATTTCGTCGGTCGCGTGAGGCACCCGCAACCGGGTTCGTATATGTTTTCGCTTTCGTTGCAATACGACTTCATACGAGTCAACTTTGCAGAGCGTCATTTTATACAGCATGAATTCACGCCAGCCTTCAAAGCGATGGTGGTCTACTAATGGATGCGCGAGAAAAACTCATCGTCGCGCTCGACTTGGCTGCCGCCAGCGAAGCGCTGTCGTTGGTCGACACTTTAGGCGACACGGTTTCGTTTTACAAAGTCGGCATGCAGCTTTATTTCTCGGCGGGCAATGCTTTTATTGAAGAACTGCGCAAGCGCAAGAAGCGCGTCTTCCTCGATTTGAAAATCAACGATATTCCTGAGACTATAGCCCTTGCGGTTGAGCAAATCATCCGCTTAGAGGTGGATTACTTAACGCTCTTCACGGGTGCAAAGCAAATTGAGACAGCATGCGCACGGGTACGCGAAAACAAATCGGCGCTGAAGCTATTGAATGTAACGGTTCTCACAAGCGAAGAGAGCCATTTTGAAGAGGTCGAAAGAAGGGCGCGTCTCTCTCTCGAAGCGGGTGCCGACGGTCTAATTTGTTCCGGCAAAGAGACTGCACGGTTGCGCGCATTATTTGGTGCCTCCGCAATTCTTGTGAATCCCGGCATCCGTCCCCAGGGGAGCGCACAAGACGATCAGGTGCGCATCGTCACTCCGTTCGAGGCTTTGGGTGCAGGTGCCACAAATATTGTAGTCGGCAGACCAATCACCAAGGCGCAAAACCCAGCCGTTGCGGCGAAAGCAATTCTTCATGAAATCCAAGCCGCGCTCGAGTCGCTGTGAAGACGCTCCTTGATAGGATTTCAAAATCGCCTCTCATTCTTTCTCCGATGGTGGGTTTTTCCGATTCGCCCTACCGCCGTCTCTGCCGACAAATGGGTTCGTCTCTCAGCGTAACAGAATTCGTTTCAACAGAACAGCTTTTTCGTTCGAGTGCTAAAGCGATTCAACTCTTCCGGTTCGATGAAAGCGAGCGACCGATTATTTTTCAGGTTTTTGGCAAGGACCCCGAGGTTGTCTTGCGCGGTGTGTCGCGTGTGCTTCATTTGAATCCCGACGGAGTTGAGCTCAACATGGGTTGTTCAGTTAGAACCGTATCGGGTAGTGGGTCGGGTGCGGGTCTATTACGAACTCCTGAGGTCGCACGAAAAATAATCCGTCGCCTTGTTTCAGAAACGGGGCTTCCCGTCTCTGCAAAAATTCGTTTGGGATGGGATCATGATTCGCTTAACTATCTCGAAGTCACACAGATGCTCGAAGAAGAGGGCGTATGGATTATCGGAGTGCATGGCCGCACACGGCAGATGGGTTATTCGGGCGAAGCCGACTGGGAGCGCATTGCAGAAATTGCAGAGCAGAGAAAAATTCCTGTCTTGGGGAATGGCGACGTGACAAGTTTTTCCCAAGCGCACGATTATTTAAGACGCTTTGGAGTTTTTGGAGTTCTGGTTGGGCGGGGCGCGATTGGCAACCCTTGGATTTTTTCGAGTCGCGAGAGAAGTTCTCTGAGTCTTGAAGCGAGGTTGCCGACGATTTGTACGCACTTACGGTATATGATCGATTTTTACGGGGACGACCTTGCTGCGGTTTTGATGCGCAAGCATTTAACGCAGTACTTGCGTGATTTGCCCGAATGGGCGACTCTCAAAAAAGGTATATACAATCAAACTTCGGGAACGTCACTCTTACGAAGGCTTACCGTCGATTTCGACGGCGTCCTCGACACCGTCGACAAGCGTAATTTCTTTCAGAATGTTTAAGAGGTGTTCTTCAGAATCGACTTCGATGAGGAATCGGTCGCAGATTTTACCTTCGGGGTCTGTTGCGGCGTTCGCTTCGATAATGTTGGCTCCACTTTCTGCAAGCTGCTTCACAATCTCAAGATAGAGTTGAGGGCGGTCCGTCCCACAGACTTGGATGGAAACATTGCGCCCTGTCGCTTCTCCACGCCAACGCACCGCGACGACGCGTTCGAGCTGCTCTGGTCTCGATCGCAAATTGGCGAGCGATGGGCACGCGCGCTTATGCACAGAAAGCACACCCAAGCGCGATATGAACCCCATGATGGTGTCGGGTGGCATTGGGTTGCAGCATTGCGCAAATTTCACCTGCATCGTCGACTCGCCTTTCCAATCGACTTCGCGGATGGGTTTTTGTTTTGTCGGGTCAAACCCGACCTTGGGTGCGCGGGGTTGCTTGGTTTCTGAGGGTGTCTTTTTTTCCGTCTCGGAAGGCTTCTCGTTGGGCGTTAAGACTTCGTGCTTTCTAAAAAATGCGCGTAGCTTTGCGCGGGCATGCGGCGTCTTTAGAAAATTGAGCCAGTTCAAAGACGGCTTAACGCTGGGGTTCGTGATAATTTCAATTTGTTCGCCATTCTTTAGAGGCGTCCGGATACTCACTAAACGGTCGCCAATTTTTGCTCCTGCGCACTTGAGCCCGATGTCGGTATGGATGCGGAATGCAAAATCCAAAACGGTCGAATCGTCGGGCATAGAAAAAATTTTTCCCTTGGGAGAAATCACATAGACTTCGTTGGTTTGACTCAAGTTTGAAACGAGGTCTTGATAAAAATCTCCCGACTCGGAATCTTCTTCGGAGATTGCCATATTTTGAAGGTCAAAAAATTGAGATTCAAAGGTGCTGCTTGGAGTGCCGCCTTCTTTGTAAGACCAATGCGATGCAATCCCAAACTCGGAGACTTGATGCATTTTGAGCGTACGGATTTGAACTTCGAGGGGGCGCGCGTCAGGACCGATGACGGTCGTGTGCAAACTCTGGTAGCCATTCGATTTTGGAACAGAGATATAATCTTTGAAACGCCCCGGAACAGGCGTCCACAAAGTGTGCACCAATCCCAAGACCGTATAGCAGTCCGGGACTGAATTCACGAGAACGCGTATTCCTGTGAGATCGTAGATTTCTTCAAAGCTCTTGCGTTGCTCTTGCATCTTCGCATAGATCGAGTAAAAATGTTTTGAACGCCCTTCGACAGTCGCTTTGACTTTGGACTCTCTCAAGTGGTTTTTTAAGAGAGACATCACCATCTGCACTCGACCGTCGCGCTGCGCCTTTTTCTCCGACAGATTATCTTTGATCGTGGCATACGCTGTACGGTCTAAGTGATAGAGCGCTAAATCTTCTAACTCCGACTTAATTTTATAGATGCCCAACCTTCCCGCGAGGGGTGTGTAGATTTCTAAAACTTCGCGCGCAATCGTCATGCCTTTATTGGCGGAGTGATAACCCAACGTGCGCATGTTGTGCAGCTTGTCGGCGAGTTTGATCAATATGACTCGGCTATCGCGGATTGTCGCCATAATCATTTTACGGATGTTGATGGCTTGCTTGCTCTCGACGCTTTGCGTTTTTAGAACAGAAATTTTTGTGACCGACTCGACAAGGTACGTGATTGTGTCTCCAAATTCGGAGCGCATATACTCGGGGGTGATGTCGGTGTCTTCTAAGACATCGTGGAGCAACCCTGCGCAAATCACTTCGTGGTCGAGTCCTAAGTCCGCCAAAGTATGCGCGACCGCGAGCGGATGGATGATGTAGGGCTCGCCCGAAAGTCTCTTTTGGAATTTATGCGCGTCTTCGGCGAGTATGTAAGCCTTCTTCACAAGATTGCGCTGCGCCCGCGTGACATAAGAC
>CAUJII010000221.1 GCA_963205035.1 Spirochaetota bacterium | reverse complement strand
AAGAAAAATTTTTGAGCAGAACCCTTGGGGCCACACCATCGGGAGCCTTGCGGTTTTCTTAGCCTTTGCTCTCTATGTTAGCTACCTCTCGTATGCCGCGTTCAAGCCGGCTTTTGCTTCTACGGCGGCGGCCATCGAGACCATTAGCCAAGGTATGCTTCGCCTCAACGTGCCACAACTTGGACCGCACGATCTTTCAGAAATTGCGTATCTCATCAACCAGCAAGCGGCACAACTGCGTGAAATTGTAACCAAAGTAAACAACGAGGCTGCGACACTTTCACAAGGTGCTACAAAACTTGAGGCTGAAGCGCAATCGCTGGCGCGTGAGGCGCACAACCAATCGCAATCGGTTGCCCATGTCACGGAACAAATCCACTCGATTACGAGTGCCGTTGGGGAAGCTCAGCAAAGCATGCAAAGCACTGTAGAGGCGATTGAGGTTGGTTTCAACGCGATCGCAGAAGTTTCCGATCGCATGGGTGAAATTGAAAAGCAAAGTTCGGAAATACGCGAATCGGTTGTCGTGATAGACGGCATCTCGCGCCAGGTAACGCTTCTCGCACTCAATGCAACAATCGAGGCTGCGCGTGCGGGGGCTGAAGGGCGAGGATTTGTTGTCGTCGCTGACGAAATATCGAAGCTTTCTGATAAAACCAAAGACAATTCAAAGCGCATTACGACTTCGGTTCAAAATGCTAACGAGCGATCTCAAAAAGGTAAGGCGGCAGTCGCCAATGCAAGCGATCAGTTTGAAAAAATTAGCCAGTTCAGCGGTCAGAATTCTCTGCAAATCGAAAAAATTGCCGATGCTGCGGGCGACAAGCTCAACGTGGGAGTTACCCAGATTACGCAAGTCGCCGAGAAGTTGTTGGTTACGAGTCAGCGCGTCGAGAATCTCGCAAACAACTTCCGCGAGAAAGCCGGCTCTCTGGAAAAGATAGTCCTCTATTTCGATGCGTGACGAAAGAGCAAAGAATAACCCCCCTTTCAAAATCGGTGTTGTCGACTACCTGAACGCCTACCCCTTGTGGGGTGCTCTGGAATTCCATAGCACAGTCACGCTCGTTCCGGGAACGCCGTCTTTTTTAGCCGAAGAGCTCGCCCAAGGCCGTGTCGACGCTGCTTGCATTTCGTCCATCGAATACTGGCGGCACCGAAACCTTTTTACATACCACCCCCACCTCTGCGTCGCCGCAGAACAAGAGACGCAGTCGATCCGTGTTTTTGCGCGCCGGACAGAAAAGTCCTTCGTCGACACTGCGCGTTCTTTGCGCGTTCTCTATACGACCACTGCGTCGCGGAGCTCTGTCGCGCAGCTTAAGACTGTCTTGGCTGAGATCGAGGCCCGCCCTCTCCTGCAAGAAGTCGACGATGCCGACCAGCGCATCGATTGGCTCAAAGAAGGCGAGGCACTCTTGGCGATTGGAGATGTCGCGCTGCGGCATCGAGCCAAACCTTCTTATGACTTGCAGCGGGAGTACTTCCAACTTTTTCGGCGCGGCTTTGTGTACGCTCTATGGGTCTATCGGCCCGAGCGAGCCAGCGAGTTGGAACCTCTTTTCACCGAGGCGTATGCGAGATATAAAAAGAGCACTCCCACGTATCTTGAAAAGGCTGCCCAACGGTTTGGTTTTCCTCTCGACTTTACGCGGATTTATCTGACCGAAACGATTCGCCACGAGATGACGGAGGAGCGGCAAAAGGACATGGAGTTTTTTTTCGAGAGGGTTGATTAAGGCCATTGACGCGGGTTCTTTTATGCTTGCTCTCGGCTCTCGATTCCAAATTTTCAACCATGTGGCAAAAGATTAAGACCTATTTTTGGGCGCACCTGATTGGCCTTCTCATGATTTCCGGCGGATGGCTCTTGAGTATCGTCAACGTTGGTTTAGACCGAGGCGTTTACGGCATCAATGCGAATGGCATTGCACAACGAGCGATTTTTACAACACCGACGGTCGTGGGCTGGATACTCATTATTCTGGGCGCATATTTTCCGGAAATTTGGATTGCTATCAAAAATCGCGGCCAAAAAAGCTAATAGTTATTACATTCCGACAAGGTTACAATGGCAGATAAGAAAAAAATTATGATCGTCGACGATTCGGGCTATATGCGCCAAGTTATCCGTCGGCATTTGGAAACGAAAGGGTTTGAAGTGGTGGGCGAAGCAACCGACGGCAGCGAAGTTGTTGCCATGGCGCAGAGTTTGCAACCCGACCTCATCACGATGGATTTATCCATGAAAAACTTGGGTGGCATCGAGGCGACGAAGCTGGTTCGCGCTGCAGCCCCCGACGTTAAAGTGATTGTAGTTTCCGCATTGGGCGAGAGCCGCTTTATTAAAGAAGCCGTCACCGCCGGGGCGCACGATTTCATCATCAAACCTTTTACCGAAGAAAGACTCATCTCTTCTGTGAAAAGCGCACTGAAGATCGCCTGAGGCCAAGGGCAACGATGCCTGAAAGCACGCTGGCCGATATTCAGTTTTTCATCGTAGGTGAAAAGGGGGATGTCGCAAGTGCACTCACCGCGTACCTCAAGGAACGCGGTGCTCTCGTTAAACCGTTAGAGTCTCTCAACGCGCTGGGTGTTCAACAAGAGCGAGACACAGTTCTTGTCGCGCACTATTCCGATACCGAGAACCTCAAAGAAAAACTCCCCGAAATAAAAAGAGACGATCCTTCGCTACGCGTCATGCTCTTGCACGAAATACCCGATAGAGGAAAAATCGAGAGCGAAATACTCACTGCCACCGATCAGCTCTTAGAAAAACCTTTCACGCGCGCAACGCTCGACAAAGCGCTTTCACAACTACGCTTTCAACCGCTTGAAAATCGAAAGATTTTTCTTTACGAGAGTGCTCGCGAAGGTGTCGCCCTCAATGTCTTGAAAAATTTGGGTGCCTCTCTCGTGACTTCACTCAAAGACGATCAGGCACCCCTTGACCTTGCGGTGTTTGCGCCTGATGCAATCACCGACGAGTTCCGCGATGAACTCTTAGCCTTCCGCAAGACCCACGCAGACGTGCCGGCGTTCATGCTCTACAACCCTCAGGGTGCGGGCATTTTAGACGCGGAGATTTTGAACGAAATTGCATACCTCTTGCAACAGCCGGTCTCACGCGCGGCACTGCGGCAAAGACTACTGTCTTATTTTGAGCAGCCGCAAAAAGAACGGCGTAAGAACCCCCGCAAGAAGGGTGTGAGCCAAGTGTGGGTATCTGCGTTCAACCTCGAACTCGGTGTCCCGGAGCTTTTTGAATCCCCCTATCTCATCGACCTTTCACAGAGTGGACTTTCGTTCCAAACTTACATCCGTTATACAGAAGGTCAACTGATGGCGGTGTGGATTGTCGCCGAAGAGTATCCTGAAAAAATTATCGACTTGCGGGGGAACATCCGCTGGATACAGAAAGACGAAGGCAGCGCGACCCACAAGCAATACAAGTATGGCATCGAGTTTGCGCGGCAAGACTCGGAAGCCTACCGCATGTTCGCGCAAATGGTTGCGATGCGTTAGCGTGTTGGATAAATCCACCAAAAAAAAGCCAATGAGCGCAAATTTTGTTAATTATGGTATAGATAAAGAGACTAAACACAATGTCTGAAAAAATAACTATCTACACCAAAGATCGCTGTTCTTATTGCGACAGAGCAAAGGAATATTTCAAGAACCACGGCTTAGAGTTCGACGAAATCAATATCGTAAAAAATCCCGACGCATTCGATGCTTTGAGAGAGCGCACACAGCACATGACTGTACCGCAAATTTTTGTCGGCGAAAAATTCATCGGCGGTTATACCGACATGATGGCTCAAATCAAAAAAGGTGATTTAGTTTTCAACCCTTAAGCATCGAGCGGACAGAGCACATCTCGATTAAGAGTTGTGCTATCAGCTTGAGCGGGGGGCTCTCTCGTGAAACTTCGTCGAGCGCGCGCCATGCAGGCAGAAAATATGGCGCAAAGTCTTTTCGGCCGAGTGCCGCCATTTTTCCAAAAGTACCCATCGCCTTGACTATGCGTTGGAACGCACTAAAAGCCCAGAAGCGGTTAAACCGGGTGCGCGACTGTTGGTGCACGTCTTTTCCTTCGCCAAACGCAAAGTCTAAGAGCTTCTCGCGAAAATCGCAATCCATCGGCGCGTAAGAATCGCAAAGAAGCGACGCGAGGTCGTATTGCATAAGCCCCAACCGCGCATCTTGAAAGTCGATAACAAACTGCTCTGCGGAGCGCGGCCCGCTCATAACCATAATGTTGCGCGAATGGTAGTCGCGGTGCGTAAACACTTTGTTGGGCGGTTCGGTTAAAATCTGCGCCACCTCGAAAAAAGAAGCTCGCAGATAGGTTAACTCCGCAGGCGGCAACGCGACGCCATAAAAACCGCGCAGTGCGTGCTCGATAAAATAATCAAACTCGAAGACAAATTTATCGACATCGAAACGCAACCGAAACGCCGGGCATTCCCCATCGTCGGCAAGGCGCTGCCACAAGAGCATGTGTTGTATAGCTTCTTGATAACACGCTTCTCTTTGGTCGGGGTGGAGCTTTAGCCACTCCATAAGATTCAAGTCGCCTAAGTCTTGTTGCAACATCACTCCACGCTCGGCGTCGGTGAATAAAATTTCGGGAACTGTGATCGACGCCTTGGCCAAAAAGGCTCGTATATTGGCAAAGAGCAGCATGTTGACGCGAGCGCTTGCGGCGTCTTCGAGAACTCCAACGAGCGTCGAGGCGTCGCTGAGTTCGAGTCGATAATAACGCCGCGCAGATGCTTCGGGCACGAGCTCTGTTTTTCTGACGAGAGATAAGTCAGGCTTGATCACCGCAATCGCCGAACGAAAGACAGCGTCTGCGCCGCTAACTGCTAATTCAGTTGCCAAAGAGCACCAACCCTTTCTCAAGCGTCTGTCGGATATTTTTTAGTGCCGCCAACTGTGTTTGAATTTGCGGCATTTCAACGAGGAGCTCTCGCGCCTTTTCAAAGAGTGCCGCGTGACGCCGTAAATCCGCGACTCGAAATTCGGACGCACCCGACTGTTTAAGGCCCGTTGTTTCACCCGGTCCGCGTAACTCAAAGTCGATTTGAGCCAACTCGAAACCATCGTCTGTTTTTGCCATTGCGCTCAAACGCTCCTTTCCCTCGGGGGTGATTTTGTCGGGCTCGACCAGAATGCAAAAACTTTGGTGCTCGCCTCGCCCTACACGACCGCGCAACTGGTGAAGCTGCGAAAGACCGAACCGCTCGGGATTGCGGATAATCATGACGTTCGCATTCGGCACGTCGATACCTACCTCGACAACGGTGGTCGCGACAAGAACCTGAATCAATCCCTCGCGGAATTTCTGCATTGCGCTTTCTTTTTCATCGCCTGTGAGGCGGCCGTGCAATAAACCCAACCGCAGGTCGGGAAAAACCGTTTTTTCAAGAACACTATATTCGCTCAGGAGCGACGCCATGTCGGAGTTTTCACTCTCATCGATAATCGGATAAACGATGTAAACTTGCCTGCCCTGACTCACATATTTTTTTACCGAGTTGTAAATCCCACCGAGCATCTCTTCAGACAAGATGCGTGTGTCAATTTTGATGCGCGTCTTGGGTTTTTCTTTGATGTAAATCGGTTCGAGGTCGCCGTAGTAAGCCAGAGTCAGCGTGCGCGGTATAGGTGTCGCAGTCATAGAAAGCAAATCGGGGTTTTTTCCTTTTGCGCGCAACTTCTCCCGTTGCTCGACACCGAAGCGGTGTTGCTCGTCGATGATGATGAAGCGTAAATTTTGAAACTGAACGTCGTCTTGAAGAAGCGCATGCGTGCCAATCGCAAGATACGACTCACCGCGAGAAAGTCTTTCCAATTTCGCCCGCCTTTCTTTCGCGCCGTCCTTTCCTAAAAGAAGCTCGATCCCCTCGAACGAACCTTTCGGCAATATATTCAAGAATGACTGGTAGTGCTGCCGCGCTAAAATTTCTGTCGGCGCAAGGTACGCGACTTGCGCATCGCAGCGCATATAGACAAGCGCGACAAGAAGCGCAACAAGCGTCTTGCCACTACCCACATCGCCCATCAGCAGATGGTTTACAGGGTAGAGAGCTTCGCTATTTTTTTCGAGAGTTTCAAACGCCTTTTCTTGGTCGCGTGTCAGCTTAAACGGCAAGGCGTTAATCAGATTGTCGATTTCTTTTTTTGTTGTGGTATCAATCCTCAAACTAAACCCTTTGTCGATTTTGCGGATAGCGGCTTTCTTCTCTTCATTCAAAACAGAAAACAAGACGAGCTCATCGAACGCAAGACGCCGCCGCGCATCTTCAGTCTCGTCGATACTCTGCGGAAAATGCACCTTGCGGATAGCGTCTGCCATGGGCAAGAGGTTATAGCGAGAAATATAATTCTTCGGCAGATAGTCCGCGATGCGACTCGCGTAGCGATTCAAACATTCTTCTATTTTTTCGCTGAGCGTGCGCACCGTTAGAAAAGATTTTCGCATTGCCTCTGTAATGCGATAGATAGGAACAATCCGCCCGGTGTGTTTTGCTTTGTCTTGCGTGAGCAATTCCCACTCAGGGTGCATGAAGCTCAATCTGCCGCCATAAACGTCGAGCTTTCCCCAGCACGCAATTTCTTGACCGACGACTAACGCCTTCTGCAAATAGGAACCCGCATTAAAGAAAGTCGCATAAACCGTGAAACCGTTGGTATCAATTTTTGCCGTGAAGCGCCGCTTGCCTGCAAAACGCATTTCCGAATGAACGATCGTGCCAACCACAGTCACGTAGTCGCCCGAGTGAGCAGTCCGCAAATCGAGCCGCATCGTTCGGTCGATATAGGTGCGCGGCAAATAATAAAAAATATCGCGCACGTCTTTGACGGCGAGGCGCGACAACACTTTGAGTTGCGTTTCTGAAAAGAGGGTTGTTTCTTTAAGCGGTATCATTCAAGCACCACGCAGCACTGCTGCAACCGACTAACCCCTGGAAGAGATTTAGCTCACACTCGGCAAAGAAAGAATCGTCTCGATGGTGTGGATGTCGAGATTGACGCGTGCCGCGATTTCTTCGGAAGTCCAACCATATTTTGAAAGCTGCTGCACCATTCCCTTCTTATCGCCCACGCCGACGGGAGATAGCGTCTTGGTTAGCGTCACCTTGTTTTCAGTTTCGTCGTCGATCGCGCGCATGAACTCGGAAAGCTGACGAACTTTCGTTTCAGCGTTCTGCTCGATGCGTTCGATCTGCTGCACGCTCGAAGACATCGCCTTACGGAGTTCTTCAAACTGCTTGTTGAAGGCGATAATTTGAGATTTCTTTTTCTCGATGTCTGCCATGAGATCTTCGATTTCCATAAAGCGCGCTTGCAAGCTTTGTAACTCTTGCTCGCTCTTGTGCACACTCATCATCTGTTCGGTGATTGTGTCGAGTTGGTCTTTCAACAAGTGAGAGCGTTGTTCGACGCGTTGAAAAAATGCGTTGAGTTGCGCTATGCCGTCGTTTAGAGAATCGATGTGCTTATCTTGCGCTTCGATTTTATCGATTGTTTTTTGTATGAGGCGATTTTCGTCGAGCAGGTTCTGCATGAGACCGTCCGCCTTGCGCCGCTCTTCTTCGAGCTTGGCGTAGTGATCTGAAAACTCGTCGAGGTTGGTTTGCAGTTTCTTAAGCTGCACAGATTTTCCCTCGATTTCGTTCTGCATCGCAAGCACGAAATTGATACTCTCTTCTAAGCGGTCTACTTTATCGCGCTTCTCTTTTAACATGAGAAGTTCCGTTTCAAGGCGCGTACGCATCTCTTTGAGTTCTTCGACTCGCTGGTAGACTTCGGTGAGCGTTTGGTTTTTGCTTTCTGCCTGTTCGATTTTTTGACTCAACTCGCGGATGAGAGTACGCATGCTTTCCGCAGACTGTCTGCTGCGTTCGACGCTTAACCCTTCGGCTTTGAGTTCTTGCAGCGCTTCCTTGAGATCGCGGATTTCCTGACCTGTCGAGCGCGTCTCTTCAACGATGGCGGTATAAACCTCTTGCTGGTTTTCTTGAAAGTCGCGGAATGTCGTCGTCGTCTCGGACTTCATTTCGACGAGACGGTTCATCAACTCGTTGACTTTCTCGCGAAAATCGCCGACAGAATCGGAAGTCATCGCCGCCAACTGCTGCTTATGCCTCACCTCGCGGTCGGTGACTTCTTTATCGAAGAGTTTAAGCTGCGTATCGTTCGATTGCCGCATCTCTGTTTCAAGGCGCCGTTTCTCGCTCTGGAGATTTTCAATCAGCGATTCTTGCGAAGCCTCCAGATTTTTCTTCATGTCGAAAAATCTAGCGACGTTGAGTTCTATTTTTGAGCTAAATTCGTTTTCCTTTTCTTCGATGCGTATGCGGAATTTGGATAGCGCGTCTGCGAATGAATTGACGCTCTTTTCTTGTGCGTCGTCGATGAAGTTTTTCGCGTGAGAGAGTCTATCCTCGAGTTCGTTATCCATTTCGCGCAAGAGCTCTGCACGATTTTTTTCGACTTCCAAATTATTTTTGTGGAGTGCGTTGCGCGTATCCTTGACAATCTCTTCGAGACGCACTTGCGCGCCTTCGAAGCGGCGGTCGGCTTCGGCGATTTTGTCTCTCAGGCTTTTGTCGAGAGTGGTAATGTTTTGTAAAAACTGGCGCTCTTTTTCCGCCAAATCTTCGCGGTAATCGTTGAGGCTTTTTTCCGCCGTTTTCTTGAGTTCTTTCAAATAGTTTGCAAACTCTTTCTCGGTGGATTGAGAAATATCCGCAACCTTCGCTTCGAGATTCTCACAGCGTTCTTCGGTTTGCTGCACAATGTCTGTAACTTCCGTTTGAACAGAGCCTAACTTGTCGCGCAAAAGTTCTGTCTCGCGCGAGATTTCTTCTTGGATGTCTGAAAAAAGTTCGCGAGAAGCAGTCTTGATTTCTCCCAAAGATTTTTGTAGCTCGACTTGGATTTCTTCGAGGCCGCGCGAACGCCCTTGCGCAAGTTGCGAATGGATGGAGCGGCTGAGATCTTCGACTTCGTCGAGCTTATTCGAGAGCTCTGCTTCACGGCGGCTCGCCTCTTGAAAGAGAGTATCGCGTGCACGGCTATACTGGTCGTTGAACTCGTCGATATTCTTTTGGATTTTTTGCGCTTCTGTGCGCGCCGATTTGATAATCTCGTCTTTCTTCGCGAGCGCATCTAAATCGAGATTGGCGATTTGTGAACGGATCCGCTCAGCCTCGCCGGCAATTTCCGTGAAGAGGAGGCCGCGTTGTTGATCGAGCTCTTCGCGAAACACTTGAAGTTTCTTGCGTAACGTATCTTCGGTTCCGCCAAGAGCAATTTTTAGAGTTTCGAGTTTTTGCGCTTGGTCTTGCATGTCGCGCAAGAGATCATTTTTTATGTCGCGGATCATCTCGGGCACGGTCACCTCGAGATTCTTTTCTGTAGAAAAGATGCGCTCTTGCAAGTCAGTGACCGCTTGAATCTGCGCTTGGATGCGGTTTTCGATGTTTTGCGTCAGGTCTTGTGCGCTTTGCTTCAAGTCGCGCTCCAACTGTTCGTAGCTGACTTCAACTTCGTGTTTCAAGTCTGTATGCCGCGCCAGAAGATCGTCTCGCAATTCGCTTTGAATATGCAGCGTCTCTTGCGTAATCGATTCAAACTTCTTCTCTAACGCACTGAGAATCTCGGTCGATTTATCTTTGAGAGCGTTTTGAAATCCGTCGATCATGTTCGCGGCTTCGTCGTCGACTTGCTTCACCAAATCTTGTAGCTTTTTGATTTTCTTTTGCTGTTGGTCGATTTTATCTAAAGACTCGTTGATGAACTTGAGTTGATCTTTCACCGAGCGCGTTGTATTATCTAACGATTGCAGTTCGCCATCCATGACGCGCAAATTTTGTCGCGTTGTTTCAACAGACACCAAATCGGTCTTGGCTTGCTCGAGCTTTTCGCCGATGCTGAAGAGGTATTTTTCTGCGTTCAGAAGCAGCGAATCAAAACGGATTGTCGCATCTTTGAGTTCTTCTTTCTTGACGAGGGTTAGCTCCGCCAATTCTTTTTCGGCGCGCTCGGCGACGCCTTTGATTTTTTTCAAGTTAACGTTAGATCTATCGAGTCGACGCAGCAGAAGAATCACGAAGACCGACGCTGCAATCGGCAGAGCATACTCGAGCATATTATGTCTCATTATTGGGATGGATATGCTTTTTCAAGTCTTTTTTATAGGATCGTGGAAAAAATCAGGTGGGATCTCCACGAAAAATTTTGCCCCCTTTCATTGTGTGCAGTTATTTTTTGTTGACGCTTTGAAAGAAGCCTCATACCCATAGCCATGCGCATGAAAACAAAGTCGATGGGACTTATCCTCTTTATCTCGCTTGCTTTCACAGTCAATTGCAACGAACTCTTAGAAGAGACCGATGTCCGCGTCGCTTCGCAAATCCCCGAACCGGGGGCTTGTGGTGTTCTGCCCGCAGAAATCGTCGTCAGATTTTCTACCTCGATGGAAAGTTCGAGTTTAAGTTCTATCACCTCAGGTTCTACATGCACGGGCAGCATTCAAGTTTCGTCCGACAATTTCGCAACGTGTATCCCTTTTCAAAGCGCAGCCCCTGTTTCTGATGACAGCCAAGTATTTCGCTTAACACCCGCCGCGACCCTCGATCCCGGAAAAAGCTACAAAATCCGTGTTTCGACCGAGGCGAAATCATCGAAGGGCGAGACACTCTCGAATGCGTATGAATCTGCCGCAGGGTTTGGCAGCCAAGCCCAAATTCTCATCACTGAAGTGGGGATGTGCCGCTACACAAACCGGTCGTGCTGGTTTGAAATCTATAACAAGTCGAGCCAATGCAAGGCAAACTTGAAAGACTACACAATCCGTTCGACGTATGTCGACTCAGTGGCGGGTGGGAAAAATACTACCACTGAAAATTTCACTCTGCCCGAGCTTGAACTCAGCGGTGGAGCCTATCTCGTTGTGCGCGGCCAGACCGCTAACGGGGGTGAATATATCAACGGTCCCGGCCAAATTTATATTAGCAACGCGGCGAGCCCTCCCCCTCCAACCGACAAAGCACCTTGGTGGGATACCTGGGGCGCGATTGAGATAGTCAAAGGGGGAGCCACAATCGACTTTATACGCTTCGGCACATCTGGGATAACTCCAACGAGTGGCACATGGACCGATGGAACTCTACCCGCCATGTGGGCTTCGGCCGATACGAATTATGGCAAGAGCATTGCACGCGATGCCAATTTGACCGATACCGACAAAGGCGACGATTGGACTGCAAAAGACTTCGCGACACCGGGAGCTCCAAACGACGTGCTTTGTAGCACCGACGCCGACCAGGACGGCATCCCCGATTGCTCGGAAGTTGCAGGTTCAACCTTCGCGGGGCTCAACCTCTATGCAATGGGTGCGCGCCAAGGCCAAAAAGATGTCTTCATTGAAGTCGACTACATGGATTCGACGGATCCAGGAGTCATTCCCCGGCGCGAGGCACTCGACAAAGTAAAGCAAGTCTTCGCAGGGCGAGGGTACAAAGTCCACTTTGATGTGGGATCTCTCTATCACCCTGGCGACGGCATCAGCGAGGCAGACCACGACCTGGGCAATGCTTCTGCAAAGGTTCCTTTTTCTCAAGGCATCGAGTTAGGCGCCTCGGGCAATAAGACTAATTTTTACACCTATAAAGCCGCGCACATGGACATCAGACGCCGCAATATTTTCTATTACGCGCTTTTCTCGTACTCGCGCAATGCAGACGGGAGCGCCGGGTCGAGTGGGGTTGCAGAAGTCAACGGTAACGACTTGATTGTCGCTTTAGGAAACTGGAGTCTTGTCGACGGTAGCAACCAGCTAATTAACTACCAAGCTTCTACTCTGATGCACGAATGGGGCCATAATCTGGGTCTGCTTCACGGTGGTGGGGATAACGACAACTACAAGCCAAACTACTTGAGCATTATGAACTACCACTATCAACTCAGCGGATTACCAACCTTGAATAACAACCCGGGCGACCGCTACTATCTTTATAGACGGTATGATTTTGGCGACTGTTCGCTCATCACGTCTGTCAGCCAACTCACGAATAACTATAACTCTGCGACATTCCGCATGGATTTTTCCGATGGGTTAGCGTCTGCCTTGAACGAAAACTCTATCAACGAGAATAGCGGGCTCTATGCGCCAGGAAGCGCGAAGGTCGACTATAACTGCGACGGTTCTTATAGCGGTGCATTAAGCAAGAATATCAACGACGATGGGGTCAAAACAACCTTCAACGACCATGACGACTGGGGCAGTATTAACATCCTTTTTATGCGAAAGTATTCTGGCTCTAATTCAGGCTACTTTGGCGAAACAGAAAACGGCGATAGAATTCACATAAGCCCTGTCGGCGACGACCGGCAACCTATCATTGAAGAATACGACATCAAAGGGGCGCGGCTATAAACCGCATGCGCACACTCTGTTTCGCCGCCGCCGCCCTTCTTGCAGTTTGCAAAGGGAGCCAACCGACGTCGGCGGCAAATATCCACTACCCGCTCTACTTGCAAATTGTAAGCTCAAAAGACAATGTGTCTGGCACGCTCATAACTTCCGATTTTTTTTACCGTGACGGACTATCGGGACTCGAGTTCAAGATTTCTGGAGCACACGGAACAGAAACGGTGAGCGTCTATCCCTGGCCCAAAGAGATTACACCTCCACAGAACGCCGCGCAGAACGTCTCTTATACGCGGGTAATGCGTCCAGACGGTCCCGATACGCGCATAGAAATCCGCAGAGGAGAAAACGTAGAAGTTCTCGCTGTTTCACAATCGCGCTTACGCGCTCTTATGCTTCAACCTGACGCGAAAATTGTGATTGCACCCGACAAACCCAGTGGCGCGGTTTTTGCCGATAGACTAAGCGTTTCGCTCTCCATGCAAGGTAAGCGCGTTGAAGTGGGAAAAATTACCGATCTCGAAAAACGTCACGAAAACTGTATAATCCTTCTCTACCAAGCCTCCGTTGCAAAACCGGCCCGGTCGCACATCGCAGAAGAGAGCGCCCCCTTTACCGCAGACTGGCCCTTGCGGTGTCGTTAAACTAACGGCGTTTCTTTGCTGCTGCCTTGGGTGGTTGCGGGGCTTTCTCTACCTTGTCTTGTACAGCGGCGGCGGGCGAAGCGGGGCTTTGTACAGCCGGAGTAACTATGCTCTCTGCTACTCGAGGCGCGAAGACATAGTCGACGCCAAAGGATATGCGGTATGCGTCTGCTTGATAGTTAGTCGCTAAAGGGGCCGAGTTCTTAATCGAAGTCACAAGAAGGTGTATCTTGAGTCGTTCAACCGGGTTGTAGGTAACTCCCGCACCATAGCGCTCTACATTTGCCTGAAAAATTCGCGAGCTTTTTGCATCGAGTCTTTTAGCCGGCGTCGCAAAGCTATCTGTTTGCTGGCGCGCGGTTTCTCCATAGACGATAATTTCTGGATACCAACCCGCTTGCAGCGTGAGGACATTCAGCACAACAGGCACTTGAAAGACAATCGGCAAATTAAAGCGACCCGACAGGACTCGAGTACTCTCTTGCAAGCGCTGGTTGTTACCCGTAAAACCCAGAACTCCTCCAGAAAAACCATTCGTGCCATTGGTTGCGTAAGTTTGGATTTCCGAATACGTTGCGCCAACCTCGGGGCCAAAATAGAAACGGGCGACATCCGACAACGGCCACGCCATTGCATAACCCACAAAGAGTTCGCCTTGGTTATCGTCTTCGTCAAGTTTCGCAGTCTGCTCAATTAGGCCTGTGAGGCGTGAGACGGCTATATCGGCTTTTAACTGGTGGGAGAAATTTCCTCGCCAATAGGCTCTTTCGCCGCGCTCGGTGAGTTTAATCCAACCAAAAGTATTCACATCGAGATAGAGCGCGTTTTGCGGGCGACGCAATGCGCCGGCGGTGAGCGTTGCGGGTAGCGTGCCGACGTTAATGGAGCCCGCACCCACTTGGCGAAAATCGCCGCCATTCTGCCGCACACCGACACCCAAAGACCAGGTATGCCCGGCGAGTGTGGATTGCCCGACGTTGACGCCGACTCGGTAGCGGTTTGACGTCAAATCCTTTGTCTCGGAGCCTGCGGAGTAAAGAGTTCCGTCGGATGTATTGTTACGCACGATAGCCGCGTCGAGGTATTCGCCAAAAACTCCGACACCTAAGGTGCCGAAGTTCGTACCGAGAGTCAGCCGGTAGTGCGCCTCCCCCTCTTCGTTATCGAAAGTCGATTGCGAGGCTGCATCGTAGTTTTGCGCTTTCGTGCGTTCGTTTTTGATCCCCACAGCCCAATAAAGCGGAATGCCGATTGTGTTTCTGCCTCCGAGAACGAATGTCTTGTTGTCGTATTGATCGGGAGTATAGACCGCCGAAACGGCGTCAACTTTTTGGAGCGAGTAAAATGCGGGCGTAACAATATAATCCCAAGTGTCATAGATGAAGACAGAATTGACTCCCGCTTGCGCGGGGAGCGATGTCTTAAAAACTCCGATTGCCGCGTGCGCGGGAATAACGCTTAAGAAGACTCCGAAGAGGCCGATGCGACAAATTTTCTGCATGGCGAATTTTACAGAATGCAGTGACGATGGCAAGAAAATTTTG
>CAUJII010000220.1 GCA_963205035.1 Spirochaetota bacterium | reverse complement strand
CGCCGACAAGACTTGTCCGCGTGGAGAATAAGCTAACCTTCGATGAATTTTTCAAAGTGATGGCGAAGCGATTTTTTAGCCTGTTTGGGTATACCGTCCAGACCGAACTTGAACTCTTCAAGCTGCCGAAACGCATCGACGTTGTAGTGTTGCACACCCGCAGCAGCAAGACGAAAATGCCGCAGCAGAACTTTAGGGTCTTCGATTATTTCGGCGACCATAACATCATCAGCTTCAAATCTTTCAAAGATAACTTTTCCCAAAGGGATATTTTTGAGCTGGTTATTTATTTCTTGGGCTATGTTAACGCCGAAAAAACGGCTACGCTACCAAACACAACGGGCACCATCATCGTCACCCATCTGCCCCAAAAGGTGAGGGAGCTAAACGGCTTTCGTCAAATCGCACCGGGCAAGTATAACATCGCAATGGGCCTTTTTTCATTATACCTTATTCACATCAACGAACTCGAAATGAAAAGCGAAGATGCGTACTTTCTGCTGGCTTATGGAAAATCCGAACGGCTTCACGAATTTCTACCCAAACTGTTTAGCGAAAAATTCAAAGTCCAAAGTAACAAAAAATTAGTAGACACACTGAACGAATTACATCATATTCGTATTCAAGGGTATGAAGATATCGAAATCTGGAGGGATTTTATGCCGCAAGTTTTAGAAGCAGATATTACCCAATGGGTAAAACCCCATTACGATAGAGGTCTACAAAGAGGAATAGAAAAAGGTCGCCAAGAAGGTCGCCAAGAAGGCCGTCAAGAAGGCCAATACCAAGCTAAACTTGAATCAGCAAAGAATTTTTACAAACGCGGCGTCTCTGTTGACATCATCTCTTCTGCCACCGGGCTGTCCAAAGCCGAGTTGAAGAAAATCGGGGTGAAGTAGCCGCGCAGCGCGCCCGGTCGTCGAGTAGAGTTCGCCTGTGCTTCGACTGCGGGAACCACCCCGGCCTTCGGCCACGTTGCCTGGCGCTGCCCCGCTTCGCGGGCGGCAACCCAGCGGCCCTCCGGAGGAGGGGAGTGTGTCGAGGCAGTCTTTCTTACAAACGCATTTCTTGGCACAACTTCCCCTCCTGTGGAGGGGTGCCCCGGTAGGGGCGGGGTGGTTTATCTACACCGGTGTCTGGCTCCGCCGCAAGCCGCGCGTAATCTGTTTTCTTAAATCTACGTCCATGGTGTGCTGAACTCATCCCCCCAGCCCCCTTCTCTTACAAGAGAAGGGGGAGCAAGACTCTTTTCCCCCTTTCTTTCCAAGAGAGGGGGAAGGGGGTGAGTTTTTCCTCTAATACTCTTTCGCCGAGCCCGTCGAGGCATCTAACGCCGCGATGTAGTTACGCGTGATCAATGGGGGCCTGAAACAGCGCGCCTTGGCGGCCCGGGGCCGAACAATGCTCAGCATCAGAGGACCGCGGTTGGGTGTACGGTGAGTTTATTAGAAAGAGAAGATAGGTAACCACCTAACGAATTCTTTTTCAAATCATATCTATTGTAAGAGTATATACTACGTCGTTCTATACAGCGGTGTGCTCATTTCGACCTGCGCTCTCTTTTCACAGATTCGGCCAAATAGACCTTTATCAATGATTGGTAGGGCACGTCGTTACGGTTTGCTAATACTTTAATATCTTCAATCAAACTTTCCGGCAGTCTGATTGAAATAAGCTTTGTGCTTGGTTTCAAGTTGGGAAATTTGACTCTCTTGCCTTTAGACAGGTCAAAGTAATCGGTCAAGTCATGCTTCGACCAAAATTCAGATTCTTCGATTTCGGTCTTGAACTTAGGAACCTTTTTTAATGTCTTCATAGAATCTTACCTCGCTTTTTGTCATAGGGCGGGCCAAAAATCTTTTCTTAAGAAGACGGAATAACCTGAAACCGGCTGCCGCGCTTTAGATTAGGGTATTCGGTTGCTAAAACTTCGCCGCGCAGATAATTTTCTGTCAAATAGTGGATGACTCCACCTTCAATCTTTTCTGCGATGGCGGCGCACTCAAGTTTTGTATCGACTATTTTTTTTCTGTAAGCGGCAGCCATCTGGTCTTTGAGTTCGATCAGTCGGCCGATGCGCTCGCGAATGACGGCCCCGTTAATTTCTGCGAAGGTACGCTCTTCACTGTTTGTCGTGGTGGAGCTATTCGATTTCTTGCTGCGTCTTTCGAGGAGATCGACAATCGGCGTGTTGCGCCGCTTCGAGAAGGGGAAGATGTGGATGTTCGCGAACTCTGCATTGCGGCAGAAGTCGAGAGTCTCTTGAAACTCTTTCTCGCTTTCTGCGGGGAAACCGATAATTGCGTCTGTACCGACGTGGATTTCGGGGCAGACGCGGCGCACACGCTCGATACGCTTCAAAAAATTTTCAGGCGTGTAGCCGCGCCGCATCATCTTCAAGACATACTTTGAACCCGACTGCACAGGGATGTGTAAGAAGCGCGCCATCTTGGGGTGTTCAAAAAATCCCGCGAAGTGCTCGTCCACGTCTCCCGGTTCGATAGAGCTGATACGCACATGAAAATTCCCCGGCAGGTCGAGTAGCCTTTCGATAAGGGTTGCAAATGGAGTCCCTTGGCTGTCATACCAACCAATGTTGATGCCTGTGAGAACCAGTTCACCGTAGCCGGTGTCGATGAGCTCGCGTGCGGCGTCTAAAGTCTCGTCGGCGTTTCGAGAAACGCCGCGCCCACGCGCTTGTGGTATTTTGCAATAGCTACAACTCTTGTTGCAGCCGTCTTGGATTTTGAGAGTTGCGCGGCTTTTCAGGTGATGGTTTGCAGAAAAGAAGAAACGGTCGCGTGTGCTTTCCTCTTCGCCTTCTTCTTTTCCGTTCAAGAGTTCTGCGATGCGGTGTTTGAAATCGTTGGAGACGACGCGAAAGACACCGGGCATCCGCCGCAGTTCTTCAGCGTCGGTCGTGGCGTAGCAGCCTGTGACTATAATTTTTGCTTGAGGGTTAAGGCGGTGTGCCCGGCGGATTGCGGCACGGTTCTTGTAATCGGCTTTGTTTGTGACGGTGCAGGTGTTGATAACTACGAAATCTGCTTCACGCAAATCGTTTGTGAGGGTGTGCTCGTTGTCTTCGAGGCTTGCTTTGATGCCGTCGGTTTCGTATTGGTTGAGCCGACATCCGAAGTGGATGACCGAAGTCCTTGGATGGACGAGGTCCCCACGCGCCTCGATGGCCTCCGTGCCAGCGCGTATTGCGGCACCTCCGTGTGCCATACGCGACACGATGTCGCTCTTTGCGGGGTCCGAAGTCCTTGGATGGACAGGTAAAGGTACTGTTTTACTCAACGCGCACCTGCGCTCTGTACGCGCTTCAGATTCTGTGTGGCCGCTTGGCGCACCGCGTCGTCTTTAGAATGCCTGAGCTTTTCATAGAGCGCGGCAATTTCTGCGCGGCTCTCGTCAGGTGCGTTGTCTTTGCGCCAGCGCGCCTCTTGCAGAAGCGCATGCAAGAGTTCGGTTTCGTTTGTCGACCGCATCGATTTTGCATAGCTTAACCCAATTTCGGCTTCGTCAAAATGCCCCAAGGCAATGAGAGAGCGTGTTTCGGTGAGAACTCCACCGTACTTTATCACGTCGTCTGCGCTTTGCTTTGCCTGTCTTGAATAGGAGAGTGCTTCGGATGGTTTGCCCGAACCCAAAGCCGCTTTCGCAAGGAGGAGGAATAGATTTTCTGGAACTGCTTTTTCGTTTTCTTCTAATTCGTCTTTATATTCCAAGGCGACCTTTCGGGCTTGGCGGTATTTACCTTGTGCGACGAGAAGTTGAACAAGGTCTTCTTTGACGCCCGCTTCGTTCGGAAAGTTTTCGATCAC
>CAUJII010000219.1 GCA_963205035.1 Spirochaetota bacterium | reverse complement strand
GCGTGCATCAGGAGGTCGGTGAAGCCGATAATGCCGTTCAAAGGCGTTCTAATTTCGTGGCTCATGTGCGCCAAGAATTGCGACTTGGCGCGGCTCGCGGTGTCCGCCGATTTGACCGCCGCAAACATTTTTTGCTCAAGGCGGTTCTTAATGAGGCTATCTGCAATCGTGTTGGCGACGAGCCTTAACCCCGCAACGTCTGATGAGTGCCATTCGTTGACAGGATGGTTGTGAGCAAACACAAGTACGTGCCGCTGCATGCCCTTGATTTGAAGCGGTAGAAAAAGGAGCGCACCGATGCCACGCGACTGCCATTCTTTCGCTTCGCTGGGATGGACCTTCTCGATTTCTTTGGTGTCGCGCAGGATGATTACGTCTTCGTGAAAGAGTTTTTCCGCGAGCCACGGGCTTTGGGCAAGCGCAATCTTCGACTCATAACCTTGTGCACGAATCGACTCTGCCGAGCGCCACGCATGGGTAATCTCCAGCGCATTCGCTATGATATCGACTTGCATCAGAAGCACCCTGTCGAACTCGAAGTACTCGCCGCACTTTTTGAGCGAGTCTAAGAGAATGTCGTCGAAACTCGAAATATGTGATTTAACGAAATCGGCAGAAATTTCAGCCAAGAGCTTTCTAAATTCGTTTTGTTTTTCAATCGCGCTCTCATAAGCAATCGCCGAATCGATGTCTTGAATCGTGCCGAACACACGCACGGTCTTTCCGTCGACAGTGTCGCTTTGCCCGATGATGCGCACCCAGACCTTGCTCTTGTCTTGTCGCGTTACGCAAACTTTTGTGCGAAAAGTTGCGCCGCGTCCGATGGCGCGGAAAATGTTCCGCCGCAAGATTGCAGCGTCCTGTTTACCGACAAACGAGCGCAGTGTGTTCTTGATCGTCGGTATATAAGAGGACGAGACGCCGAAAATGCGGCGAACCATGCTCGACCAGTAAAGCGTGTTCGACGCAATGTCGAGCTCCCACCCGCCGATGCGCGCGACATCGCCTACGCGTTCGAGCATCGCACGCGTAAACAGGAGCTCTTGGTCTGCGAGTTTCGCTTCGGTGATGTCTTGAATCGTTCCCAAGGAGCGCAAGGGTTCGCCGCCTTGGTCGTACTCGGTGTGGCCGACTTGCCTAACCCATTTGACGCGCCCGTCTGCAAAGAGAAGGCGATTTTCTACGATGAATGGCGAGTGGTTCTCGACGGATGTACGGTAGGCGCTGCGTACTTTTTCCCGGTCGTCGGGATGGATGTAGTCCATGAAACGTTCAGACGAATGCGAGGAGCCATCCCTCTCAATTTCTAAAATTGCATAAACGGTCGGCGACCAAATCTGCGGCTTGGAGTGGAAGTAGGTTTCCCAGCGGCCGACCTTCGCGAGCTGGTGTGCTTCTGCCATATCGCGCTCGCTCTCTAAGAGCTGAATCTCGGCCTGCATTTGCGGCGTGACGTTTTGACGAATCGCCAAGAACTGTTGCACCTTGCCGTTTTGATCGCGCAGCGGAGTAATCACCGTATCGAGCCAAAAGAACTCGCCCGCTCTATTCTTGTTCTTGACAACCGCCCGAAACGTTTGCCCAGCCATGATCGTGCGCCACATTTGCTTCCAGAATGCCTTGCTGTGGTAGCCCGAACTCAAGATGCTGTGGCTCTTGCCGACGACTTCATCGGCGCTGTATCCGGTAATATCGCAAAAAGGCTTATTGACGCGACGGATAATTCCCTTTTCGTCGGTAATCGTCATGATGGTGCTGACATCGAGTGCCGCGTAGATTTGATCGAGGTTTGTGCGTTGCGCTTGCAGCAAGGCTTCCCTCTCTTTGCGAAGGGTAATGTCGCGCACGGTCGCAACCGCATATTCTTTATCGCCTTCTCGTACGTAGCGAACGCTGAGTTCCACCGGGAACTCTTTGTTTGTCTTGATGTTGCGGCGCAGACTCTCTTTAACGATTGCGCCTTTTTCGCGTAGTTCTGTAACGTACGCCTGCCAAACGCTGGGTGTCTTAAGCGTTGGATCGACATCGGCCAAAACGTGACGGTCAATATGCGTGCGGCTCAAGCCCAGCTTTTCTTCGGCAGCGCGGTTGCAGTAGACAAGCTTCTGCGTTGTCAAATCGGTCGCGATAACCATGTCCGCAGACGCATCGATGAACGACTGCGCCTGGCGTAAAATTGCCACACGTTCCTTTTCTTCACGGAGTGCTTTTTCGGTTTCTATGCGGTAGAGCGCATGCCCGACTTGCTGCACCAAAATTTCGACGAGATCGGTGTTTTCTAAAGGCGCGTCTTGCTTTGTCGAAAGGACGACCGTACCGATAGGAACATCCTTGAAGAACAAACCGACGCTCCATAGACTGTCGATACCCAAGATGCCCGCAATCGCGTACTGAAAACGCACAGCAACGCCTGTCGGTGCTTCGTGGAGTCGTTTCCGCTCGACAAGACGCCGACTCTGAAGAGCATTCTGCCAAAAATCGTCTAAATCCCATTCGCGGCCGACAAGGCCCAGCCCCACCGTTGCTAATACGTTTTGCGTAATAGTGCGCAATCCCGCAACCGCCTCGGTGCGAATTTTTGGAGGTGGAGTATTCCTTTCGGCAAGCGCTGCGATATGTTCTGGTACGCGGTTTACAATGGCATGCTTTGCTCCCGAAAGCAGGAGCACGTCGTTCGCAAAGTTCTGGTAGTTAAATTCTGCGCAGTTGCAGGTTGCGTATTTTTCCAAGAGCGTGTTGAGTCTTGCGTAGCGCGCTTTCGTGAGTATAGCACTCTCGGTATTCTCCTCGCTGGCTTTTTGCCGCCTCCCCACCATGGGTAATCCTTCAAGCGACGAACCGCCCGTAAACGGGATTTAGGGAATGGAGGGGCTGCGCTAAAAAGGGCCGAAATTTCATTTTTTTTAAAAATAGAAAAAAAGTCACAGAATTGTGAGAAAAAAAGCATGTTTCTCGGTATTTAATATATAGAAGGACAATATGTACCACAATACCTCACTCTCCCTGCGCAAAAAAAGTCACCGGCGGATCAAGGCGGCACTCCACATCCTCGCCCGACACGGCATCCACTGGA
>CAUJII010000218.1 GCA_963205035.1 Spirochaetota bacterium | reverse complement strand
AGCCTCGCTCGTCGGGGCCACGATCGATGCAGTGCATGAAAAAGCGGTTGAAGTCTTAAGCCGTGGACTTTTTGAAGCGGGACTTTTCGAGCGTGTGCCGCAACGCAATGCAGAAGGCAAATTCTTGAGCGCAGAGATGACTCGCGTCTCTTCGCTCGAAGAGGTTAAGGAGAAGAAATACTACGAACTTTTTTACATGCACCGCACCTCGCATTTCATGGGACTCGATGTCCACGATGTAGGAGATTATTTTGTCGAAGGCAAGAGCCGCGCTCTCGCACCCGGCATGGTTTTGACCGTTGAACCGGGTCTTTACTTCCCGGCTGAGTACGATTTTCTATTGCCCGAGGCGCGTGGCGTCGGCATCCGCATCGAAGACGATGTGCTCGTCACAGCAGAGGGGAATGAAATCTTGACAGCCGAGTGCAGGTAGTTGTGCGGCATCGGTTTGCTTTCTGTTGTGTTCTTTTCGTGGCTGCCAATGCCGCGTTGTTTTCGTATCGAACCGATGAGCGTGGCAACAAGGTATCTCCCAAACTCTGGGTGGGCCTCGTGGGCAATTTTAACTCCCACTTTGAAAAGGGTTTAGATAGCACCAAGGGCGATTATAGCGCGTCTTATCTAACTGCCGGCGGTGTTCTCGCTGCACAATATTTTTTTGAGGACTATTACCTTGCCGGCGGGTTTGGTTTCGACCGTTTGCTGACGCTTGCAGTCAACGATTTTGCTCTCGACATGCAGTCGCGTGAACAATGGCATGTACCTGTTTTCTTGCGTGGCTTTCTTCCGCTCACGGAGTCTTTTGCTGTAGGCGCAGGTTTTACATACCTTACAGAAACTATTATGTATCTCAACGGACAAAGCGCTTCTGAAAAAGCTTACGCCCAACTGTTTCTCGACCTTGCGCTCGATTACCGGTATTGCTTTGCAGAGAAATGGTGTGCGTTAGCAAGCGGTATCGTTGGCATGAACTTATACCCCGGCAGACAGCACACGTATTCGCCGGGTGACTTATTCCATTCTCGGTTAGAGTTAAACCTCGGTGCCCTTTACGCGCTTTATTGAATTCTATGCGTTTAGTTTTTCTTCGCCTCTTAGCTCTTTCGGTTCTCGCAGCCCTTCTTATTTTCTTTTGGGATTCGACTCTACTCAAACCCTTCAAACTCTTCGTAGTTTTTTTGCACGAAACCTCTCACGCGCTTGCGGCAATTTTAACAGGCGGTCGTCTGCATTCCATCTCGATTGCGTGGGATGAATCCGGCGCAACGTACACAAGCAGCGGGCAAGGCGTTTTTGTCGTCATCGCCCTGGCGGGTTATATCGGCAGTATTGTGTGGGGGCAACTCATGCTCCGTGCGTCTTTGACGGGCCGCTGGGTGCGCACTATCTCTGTTCTCGTGGGACTTACCATAATCTTCTTCGGATTTTTTCCCGATGGCGATTCTCCCGAAGGCGGTGGATTGCTCAAGTACTTGATTAGCGGTTCGTGGGGGTTACTCCTCACCGTGAGCGCATTTCTTTACCCTCGGTTCAACCATGTCTTGCTTTTTTTCTTAGGAGGGCTAACCGCGCTCTATTCGCTTTATGACTTGAACGACTTTATCTACGGCGACGTCATGCGCACCGACGCGGGCATTTTAGCCAACTACCTTGTGGGTCAGTCGGGGCTTGTGAAGCCTCTCGCATATACCATTGCCGGATTCATTAGTGCTTTCTCTATTTATATCTTCTTGAGGCTTTTGCGAACTGCATTTGTTAAAGAAGAAACCGAATCGGAAGAGCAGGAAAGCGTCGATTTAGCAGAATGGCAGGCAAATAACCCTGACGTCGAAATTACTCCTGAAATGCTCGAATGGCTGAAAAACCAATCGACGCGCCGCGATGATTAGCCCCCGCCCGCTAATTCCACAGAAAATAATTGACCGCCTCAAGCCAAGATAACGTCTAATAACTAAAGGGGTAATACCCCATGGGAGGAATATGAAGAAATTAAAACTTTTAGCGGCGTTGGTTGCTGTCACTGCATTCTCAGCACCTGCGTTTTCCATTGCGCAAATTGGCGTGCAAGGAAATTACAATGGCCTGTCGATGGAGCAATCGAACATTACGAATAAATATTCGGGTTTAGGCTTTGGAGCGTTTGCGCGCTTCACTGTCGGACTGCCGCTCCTTGTGACATTCGGCTTTGGCCCTTACGTCGACTACGCATCGCTTTCTAATGGCCCTAAGGGCGCAGCCGATGCAAAAAATTTGCGCGCAGGCGGTGAACTCGTAGTCTATGCTGACGTCGTGGGAAATCTCATCGGCCTGACGCCGTATGCACGGTTTGGATATGGTTATGAAGGGAATACGCTTAAGGTGACGAATACTATTACCAATACAGTCGTAGAAGGGGTGTATTACGGCTCTTCGACACACACGATCTTTGGTCTAACGATGAAAGTCATTCCGCTCGTTTACCTATTTGCCGAAGGCGGCGCGACTTGGAGTAAGCAATCTGCCCCCGATGCTCTCAAAAGTATCGGTACGTTTGGCGATCAAACTTCTGCAGGCTGGCGGGCTTCTGTCGGCGTGATGATTTGGCTCTAAGAGCCATTCTATCTGGCCGCAAGGCCAGATAGAAGTCTATGCGTCTCTACCTCCATCCCGACAACCCCGAACCGCGACTTGTAAAACAGCTCGCAGAAAAGCTCAAGAGCGGTGCGCTCTTGGTCTTGCCGACAGACACGGTCTATGCGTTTGTGACGCTGGCGCAAAACAAAGAAAGTGTCGCGCAAATCCAGCGGATTAAAGACCTTCCCAAAAATAAAGCTCTCACTTTATACTGCCGCGACTTTTCGCAAATGAGCACTTATGTGCGCTCGCAAGGCAACCATGTTTTTCGTCTGATGAAAGAAATTTTGCCCGGCCCTTACACTTTGGTTTTTGACGCGGCCAAGAGCTTGCCGCACTATGCGCTCACTAAGCAAAATAGCGTGGGCATCCGTATTGTGGAGCATCCTCTCATCGCCGCGCTTTTGTCGCAGTTGGAGCTTCCGCTTATCGGTAGTTCTCTCGACATGCCGCTCGACGCCATGCACGATTTTGAAGAAGTCGCCGATCGCTACGAAGGGCGCGTCGATGCCGTCGTCAGTTGCGGCGGTGTGCCGGCAGCCTATTCGACGATACTCGACGTGCGGTCTTGGCCGCCAGTCCTCTTGCGCGAAGGGCTGGGAGTAATACCCGATAACACGCAGGTGAGTCCCGACTAACTATTCATGGTGGTATTGCCCGTGGTCGCGACTAACTATTCGCGG
>CAUJII010000217.1 GCA_963205035.1 Spirochaetota bacterium | reverse complement strand
TTGACCGCTTCTTCGAGGCTCTCTCCTCGGCCCACCATCGCTCCACGCAAGTACGCGCGCGCAAAAACAACCAGATAGCCGCTCGAAATACCGTGGCCGCTCACATCACCTAAAATGACGACAAATTTATCGGGCTCGACTTGAATAAGATCGATATAGTCGCCGGTGACAGATTCGTACGCTCGACTATACGACCAAAACGTAAAGGGTTCGAATTGCCTAAAAGTTGGGATCATGTGTTTCTGGATGCGCGCACTAAACGCCAACTCGCGTTCGCGGCGGCGCAGTTTCACTCGCTCGATAAGGAAAAGATAGTTTTGAATAAGAATTTCACTCTCTTTGACTACTTGCCGAAGAAATTGAACGTCTTCGCTATAAAACGGCATCTTGTCTTTTCTCTCTGAGACTAAAATCCCTGCTTTGAATTTGCCCATGCTCACCATCATGAATGCACCCTGCGCTTGAAGAAAGTCGCGCACGGGTCCGACAAAAGTCTGCGTCAGAACGGGGTGGCGCACGGGATGGATCCATGCTTTTATTTGCACCCATAACGGTTGGTCTGCCGGTAAGAGGAGCACGCGATCGCTTTCAGCAGACCAATTCTGAAAGAGGTCGCGACTTAAAACAAACTTTGCCCAGTGCGTACCCAATCCTTCGCTAATTTGAAGCGCCAAGCGGTCGATAAAGAGATTGATACGGCGTGGGTTCGCGACTTGCTGCGAGCTTTTCAAAAGAATCGAATCGAGAATTCTTTTTCTCGATGCTGCGTGTTTATCGAGCGAAGTGAGGAGCGATGTGCGAAAAGGATCGATAAAGAGGAGAAAGAATGCAATGACCCAAATGTGACCCGCTTGAATCTGTTCCATCTGATAGATTTCGCCCAAGCTGAAGCCAATCGTGAACCAATAGAGTAATCCGAAAAAAGCAAAATATAAAAACCTCACAGCCATGAGACTAATGGGAATATGAAAATTCACGAGACCCCAACGCAGACCCAAAGTCATAAAGAGCACAGGAAAGATTGTCGGTAGAAAAAAAAGAGCGTTGTAGTTCATGTCGACTTGCAACGGAAAATAATAGAGCACAAAAAACGCAGCAGGGGGAAGAACGACTGAGAATAGGAGCGCCGCGTTAAAGATTCGAGCAGCCCAAAGTCTTCGCCCTGTCGCCACTCTGTCGGGGTGTCTCTCCGACCAAATAAAAAGATAAACGCAATAAAGAAACGTGAGCGAAAAAAATCCACCCAAGATGTGTATAAAACGGATCTCGTCGTCCACAGTGCGGACCGGAACAAAAATTGCCGAAAGTATCGCGAGAAGAAAAATTCCCAAGTACAAAACACCTCGCGTGGGGAGTTGGTACGCACTGCGGAATAAGTAAAGGAATGGGCCGATGATGAAAATGTTGTACGATAAGAAGAGACTCCCGGTGAAATCGCGCGTCAAATAGTCGGCGAGTAACAACAGATAGATGACGACCGCGATCGAAAAAATAATATACGCACGCTCCATGCGCCTGACGCGCGAAAAAACGTACAAGAAAAACGCAGTAAACGCAAAGAAGAACGAGACCGAATAAATCGGTAAGAGAGCCTGAACATAGCGGAAGGATTGAATAGTCGTGCCCGTCTGCAAATCGACGTATTGTTTGAAATAGTAAACCCCCTGCTGCATTTGGTATGCAAGAGGTATGAGCGACAAGCCATGCGGCGTCGTGAGCACCAAAGGTTGGTGCAACTTCACAAACGAAAGCGTCGAAAAGACTTGAAGCGCACCCGCGACGAAAAGAAGACTCAGCACTACGATCCAAAGCAGGCGAGTCATTTTGACTCTCCGTTAATCAAAAGAAGCGGATATTCCCGCATGCTTAAAATGAGTTCGCGGGGGTGTTCCAACTGTATAATTTTTGTCGCGTCAAATCCGTCGCTCCCCAAAGGCGCGCAGGCGTCGGTCCATACCCAACCTTCATAGGTTCTGTACGCTAAGTGGCTGCCAAAAGAAAGCATTTCTAAAGAAGCTTTGGTCGTGTTCAACGCTAAGAGAAAACCATCAAGAACAATCGCCTTGTTTTCATTTTCGCGCAGCGCAGTATGTAACGATTGCGCGAGTGTACTCAGTTGAGTTTCTCCTTTGGCGAGGGAAAAGAAATAGCCTTGGGTCGCGAAGAGTTGCAGCGCGTTACTTCGCGTCGCAGCGACGCTCATGCGCAAGAGCATAAGAAAATACAAATTGTCTTGCGCAATCGCTGATCGTGACAAACCGAAGATTGCCGAAAAGTGTTTTTTCTCCCATGCTGTTTCGAGCTTCTGGATTGTATAGCCTTCGATTTTTCGCGTCATCGGGCCGCTCAAGTGACGCTCGATTTTTTCGGCAAGTTTGAACTCCCGATTTAAGAATTCGCTACGAGGAACGGTTCTCTCAAGGCGTTCGTTTTCAAGAGCCAGACCAATCCTGTGCGCCGCATGGTCTACCATCTGCAGCCGAGTCCGTTCGAGAGGCATTCCAAAGCCTAAAAGCGCAATGAGCCGCTCGCGAAAGAGTATCGGCGCAACGAGCTTCACCTTACGCGAATGCATATACGCACGCAAGGGCGTTGAAAGCGACGAAACGGGTCGAATCCCTGTACTCTTCGCAAGCTCCACGCGAAACTCGCCGGGGAGCTTGTCTTTGAGCCGCATCTTGCGCACCCGGCCGTTGGGCTTGATAAAGTAAACAAACGATTCGTCATCAAAAACCAAGAGACGCACCCGAGTGAGTCGCCAAGTCTTAACGAGCCACGACAAAAAATTTAAGACGTCAGAAAGGCGAGTCAGTTTTGTCAGCCGGTTGTTAAACGCCGCGAAGCCTGTTTGCGTGGTGTAGCGCGTCTCCATACCCATGCGCGCGATCATCCAGTCTTTGAGAGGCTGTGCGATAAAAATATAAAAGAAAAGAAAAGTGAACACAATAATGGGAATCTCTTCTTTGAATAAAAGGACTGCAAGAACCGCAGTCACAAGCATCAAGGCATTGATGAGAAGAGACAGAGCAATCGCCCACCACGGTAATTCTTTGAGTTGCTTAAACCACATGGCTTATTGTTCACTGCTCGTTGGCGCCGGTAATGCCTTGAGCTCACGTTCAGCAGTTTGCCACGCATGCAACTCAAGTGGCGTCAATAATTTCAGTCCGGCGCGGTAACGCGCCGCATGGCCGCTGAGCCACTCCGCTTTTGCTTTCTCAAACGCCTGAACTTCTTTTGCCAAGAGCGTCAAGTCGCCGTGGATTTCATTGAGTGCCAACGCAGACTTAATCTCCTCTTGCATTTGTTTCAAATGATCTTTTTGCAGCTCGCATAGCTCCGTGCAATGCCTGGCCGCGCTTTCAATTTTTTCTTTTTGCGCCTTAGTTAATCGAAGCCTCGATGCGTTTGCCAGAAGAAGCCCCAAATCGGGGTAAACTTCTTCTTGAATGTCGCGCACAAAATAGTAGGACTTAAAAATGCCACACCGCAAAGGTTGCGACGGCGAAAAATCGAAGTCTTCGCGGCGATCAAACCGACAGCTCACGAGCAGCGCGGCGGCGGAAACGAAGAGCAATACAGCGCGCCACAAATACATGGGAGAGCTTCACCCATGGGGTAGAGCCGTAAATCATAAAGTAAGACTTTTATCTATCCAGGGGCGCGGGATTTGTTGGGGGGTAACTTCACAGGCAACATTGCTTTCAATGCGCCGTAAATCTGAAAGCCTCGCAACTTTGCGCGCAAAGTTGCTGCTAAAGCGGCGAAGACGCCTGCTTTCAGTTTTACGGCGCCCCCCTAACAAATCCCGCGCCCCTATCCAGAAAGCGCGAGAGTCGTTCTTGCGCGTCTGCACCGGCACGTAGTCGCGCAAGCTCGCTCGCTAACGCATCGCTATTAAGCGGTGCGAAGTCGTCGTAGGCCCTCAAGAGCTTCTTCACGCTTTTTTGTGCCTCTGTCGATGCCGCAAGGAGCGCTTCGGTAATGCGCTTGATTTGAATATCTGCATCTTCTGGCGCGACCGTCGAAGCGACGAGTCTCGCTGTGAGAGCCTCGGTGCTCCCAAAAATTTCTGCCGTAAGGAAATAGCGTCTTGCAAACGCCGTGCCTGTTTTTTTCAAAACATAAGGCGAGATGACAGCGGGTATGATCCCCAATTTCACCTCTGAGAAACAGAACCGGGCAGCGTCTGACGCAATCGCAATATCCGACGCCGCGACGAGTCCCAACCCACCGCCAAAAACATTGCCATGCGCATAAAGCACCGTCGGCACGGGAATGCTATAAAGAGCTTCAAACATCTGTGAAAGCCGCGCCGCGTCACGAGCGTTTTCTTCGGCTGTCGAAGAAACCTGCGAACGCATGTAGCCCAAATCGGCCCCCGCGCAAAAAGATTTTCCGTTGGCGCGAATAACTACAACGCGCGCATCTTGCGGTGTGTTCTTGAACGCATCGGTCAACTCCTGAATCATCTGCGCGTCGAATGCGTTATGCTTTTCGGGTCGGTTAAGAATTATCTCATAAAGACTATCTTCAAAAAATATCTCAACCATATCTTACATCCGGTAAACGGCTTGCTCAAAACGTGG